>JAKLEG010000123.1 GCA_022703175.1 Myxococcota bacterium
GCCCAAGGCCCACAGCGAATCGATCATCCCGGCATATCCGGCATGCGTTCCGAAAAACACCAACCGCCGGTGCGCATCGTCGGTGATCTTCTCGTAGTCGATGAAGGTGCAACCGAGCTCCATCAATTTGCGCAACATCGGCATGTTGTGCCTTTGGCCTTTGATGACGTGACCAAAGTACAGATAGACCTTCCCCTGTCGCAGCATCGGCATCGGCACTTCTTTGACCGCCAACACCAAGTCCGCTCGGTCGAGGTCCTCTGCGACCTCCACGCCGGCTTGACGATACGCGTCATCGCCAAACACCCGAATCGGAGACGGTTGAACCAGCACGCGCGCACCCGTTTGCTTACCGATGGCGGCCGCAGCGGCCGGGACCAGCGGCACGCGACGTTCCCATTTGTTCTTATCTTCCCTGCGGATACCGATCGTGACAGACATGCAACTCACCACTTGGCGCCGCAACTTATTGGCACGCATTGCTTGGCGCGGGCCCGAACCTAGAAGCGGCTTCCTTACGAGTCAAGCACCCTAGACACCCCGCGCGCGCGGGTCCCAGATGAGCTTGTGTAGCTGCAATTGCATCCGCACAGGCAATCGGTCGGCAACCAGCCACGCCGCGAGATCGCGGGGAGACAACGCACCAAACACCGGGCCGAACACCACCGTGCCGCGTTCAACCATCGGCAAACGGGCGACCTCTGCTCGGGCCCAGTCGTAGTCGGCGCGGCTGGCCAACACGAACTTCACCTCATCGTGCGGCAAAAGCTGGGCGATGTTGGCGTCGAGATTCATCACGGCCTCGCCGCTCGACGGCGCCTTCCAATCGATGATCTTCTTGACGCGCCGATCGACGGCCGCCAGTGCCACTGAACCGTTGGTTTCGAGCAACACTTCAAACCCGGCATCACACAAGGTGGTCAACAACACGGGAGTGGCGGGCTGCAACATCGGCTCGCCACCGGTGAGCTCCACAAGCGGCAGCCCCAGACGCTGCACCTCGGCCACCACCTGCGCCACCGATGAACGCTTACCCTTCATGAAGGCGTAGGTCGTGTCGCAATAACCACAGCGCAAATTGCACGCGGTGAGACGCACAAAGGTGCAAGGCCGTCCGGCATGCGTGGACTCACCTTGAATCGACGCAAAAATCTCGTTGACGAGCAGTGTGTCCGCCGCCAGGTCGGACAACGGCTCTAGTCGTTGGGCAAGCGTCGTAGCCACAATCAAACCTTGCTTTCGATGCCCCCGGTTGACGGCACCGTAGAAGGGTGATCCCCCGGCCGTCAAGGGCTTTTGCCCCCGCCGCGGTTAGGATATGCCGAGCCGATGCAACCCAAACGTTTCGTGGCACTCGCCGGTAACATCGGCTCCGGAAAGACCACCATCGCCAAGCTCGTAAGCCAACGCTTTGGTTACGAGCTGTTCGACGAGCCGGTCATCGACAACCGCTTCTTGCGCCTCTACTACGGCGACATGAGGCGCTGGTCCTTTACGCTGCAACTCGAGTTCTTGATCAAACGGATCCAGCATCACGAGTTGATTGAGACCGTGCCGAAGAACTGCATCCAAGATCGTACGCTCATTGAAGACCCTGAGATCTTCGCCAAGTACCTGCATGGCTTGGGTCACATGACTGACGACGAGTTACAGCTTTACCTAGAGTATTTCGAGCGCTTGAACCGCGGCATTCGCCAACCCGATAAAGTCATCTATTTGCAGTGCCACGATACCGACACACTGCTCTCTCGTATTGGTAAGCGCGGTCGCAAGGAAGAGGCAGGCATTGCCGCAGATTTCCTGAGCGGTCTGAATGGCTACTACCTGGCGCTGCCGGGCGTGCTCAAATCCAAATACGGCGTTGAAACAATGATCTTCGACGTGACGCATTTCAACGTCCACGACACACCGCAAGCTGATGCATTCCTGGCGCTGGCCGAGGCATTTCTGCGTTAAGTTGCATCGCACCAACGAAGCGGCCTATACGGAACCAGAACCTTTTTGCCCAAGTTGAGGAGAGCCATGAGCGACGTCGAACAAATGAAGGCGGAGCTGGAGAAGTTGAAGCAGGAAAACGAAGAGCTCAAGCAGAAGAGCGCACGCGCGACGAGCATCAAGGTCAGCGAGAAAGGCGGCGTCTCGGTGTATGGCCTGGGCCGCTTCCCGGTAACGCTCTACAAAGAGCAGTGGTTGAAGCTCCTCGACATGGCCAACGAGATTCACGCCTTCATCAAGGCAAACGATTCTAAACTGAAGACCAAGGGCTAGACGCTCCTAGACCCTGCGTCTCTGCCAATTCCACGTCAGCGCGCGCAATGCCACTTAAGAGGCTTGCGCGGCGGGTGGGATCTACCTCGCCATACAAAGCGGTCATCGCCACCAAGCGGTGTGACAGGTTGGCGGCGCGTTGCGACAAAGCTGTCAGGCGTCTGGGCTCAATTCGCAGCGCCTTCTCCAGACGCTCGCGCAAGAAGCGCCGCAACTGCCGTTCACCCGAGGTCTCGATGATACGTCCCTCGGAGTCGCGCAACTCGTCGGCACCGACGTTCCGCAGGTTCTCTTGGATCTCGCGCCAGATGTCGGCCATCTGCGCGTCGTGCGTAAGCTTGCCCAACGTCAGGTGCGCCGCCGCACACGCGATGGCAACTTGTTCAGCCGTGGTGCTGGTATAGACCGCGGCGCTGGTCATCAAGAATTGCCGGCGATCGATCTTGCCCTTGCGATACAACGACAAGGCCTCGTGCTGGAGCGTGTAGCGGTCGAGCTTGCCAGCCAAGCGTTCGGCGAACGCTGCTTTTAGCTCAACGGCGGCCGCCTCAATGGCAGGCTTTGTGGCCGCTGTCGCCTGGTGCAAGGCTTTGTCCACCTGCCGCAGCATTGCGCGCTCAGCGAAGAAGACCGCATCATCGTTGCCCTGGCTCGTGCGAATCTCAGCCACCAGGGTTTTGACGTCGGCAACCTGGAAGCCACTGGCCTTCAGCGTGGCCAGACGGCGCACCCACTCTTCTTGGCCTACCTGACCGTTCAAACGCCCCTCAAAGAAGCGCGCCACAAGCCGGGTCGTCTTGTCGTCACTGAAGCGAAGGACACCGCGCGCGTCGAGCTTTGCCAACTCGTTGCGGCAGAACGTCAAATCACTCGGATCCGCCACACTTTGAAGCTTGGCGAGCAACGCCAGCGCCGCAGCACGGTCCACGGGGCCGCGCGCCAAGAGCGCCCGGAGTTCCTCACGAAACGCATGCCGATCGATTTGTAGGACAACCTCACCGCTGAGCTTGGTGCCCGGGCACAGCCGCACGCCGCGGCTCGCAAAGAAGTCGTTCAGGACATGCACATCGCCATCGACGTGCTTCAAAGTGGGCCAGATCGCCTGTGCCACCCAAATGAGCTTGGCGTCGTCTTCAGGGCTTTTGAACTTGCGCTGCAAATCAGCCACGAACGCCGCCTGCGCGCTGGGACTAAAGTCTGCCAACGCCAACGCACTCAAGCGCTGCTGGGTATCGACCCGGAACGTCTCGTCGATGCCGCTTGCATCCACCGATTTGAGCGCCACCAAGCTCTTGAGCGATTCGCCCGGCGTGACTTCCTCTTGGGCGATCGGCACACAGCGGGCCTTGGGCGCCGGCGACGACATCGCCCCCACAGGCGTAGCTGCCGGAGTCGCGACCACAGGTTTTGAGGCTGACGCTTGAGCCTCAGAGCTCTTGGCGGGAACGAGTGCTTTGAGCAGACGCACGTCCATGTCTACCTCGGGAGCCAACAAGGCGGACTCCTCGCCATATTCTCTTACGTTATCGCCCGCCTGCGAGCACCTGTCCTGCCTTTTGGCGCACCCCCAAAACGTGCTACGTGTCCGCGCAGGTCACCACCGTAACTATTGGATTATTCTTCGTTTTTTGTGCTGCGCGGGAGCCGTGCCGCAGTGACCGCCAGAATCGCCCGTCGCGCCAACGCCGAGAGTGGCTCCGCGAGCGGCGCGCGACTCAGTCTCATGCCCACCCCCGCAGGCAACCGCGTGCCAGTTGGCAGACGGTACACTGACGCCGTCACGGCCCGGTGCGTCAGCTCGTGTTGGACTTTTACCACCGCGCGCCCAAGCGCCACGCCCACGAGCGCCTCCAGGCGTTGTTTGGCCCCCGCCCCTTCTGCACTCGGAAGCTCCCACAAGCCAGCCCACAACCCCGTAAGCGGGCGTTGGGTCAGCCAGACACTCCCAGCCTCCTCTAGGTAAGCGTAGGCCACGGCAAGCGCCTGCCGTGCGGCGGCTTTGCGTTTGCTTGGGTAGTTTTCGGGGTTGCCTTGTGCCCATGCCACGCACAGGCGACGCGCCGGGCACTGTTTGCACGCGGGTGCGGTAGGCGTACAGAGCGTCGCGCCGAGCTCCATCAAGGCCTGGTTCCAGTCCCCGGGCTTCTCGCCGTGAACCAGGAGCTCGGCCAATTGCCAGACCTGCCGCTCTTCTTGCTTCCCCCCTGGAATCGCAAACAGGCGACTGAGCACCCGCAGGACGTTGCCGTCCACCAGCGGCGCACATTCTTCATAGGCAATCGAGGCAATCGCGCCAGCCGTGTAGCGCCCGATGCCCGGCAGTTCTCGCCACGCCGCCGCCGTGGTGGGCAAATCGCCGCCCAGCTCGGTGCAAATCTTGTGCGCCGCCTGATGCAGGTGGCGGGCGCGCCGATAGTAACCAAGCCCAGCCCACGCCTCGCAAACCTGGTGTTCGCTTGCGTTGGCCAACGCCTGCACATCCGGAAAACGCGCAAGAAAAGCCTCATAGCGCGGCAGCACAGTAATCACCTGGGTTTGCTGCAGCATGATCTCGCTGACCCAAATCCGATAGGGATCACGTGTTCGGCGCCAGGGCAAGTCGCGGGCGTGCCGCGCGTAGAAACGCAACAACGCCCGACGCACGGCGCGTCGCATTCTGTCAGTGCCGATTGGCGCTGGCTCCCTCAACGATGTCATCTTCCTCCGGAGGCTCACTGCCTGTAACAAAGGCGCGCACGTAGGCGGAGGGCGCACTCGCCAAACCGCCAGGCACGCCGTCATACAAAACTCGCCCCGCACGCAGCAACAGCACGCGCGTTGCCACAGGCAACACCACCGGCAGGTCATTGGAAACCAACAGCGCCGGCACCCCCAAGGTGTGCGTCAGCTCCACGATCAACGAGACAATGCGCTGGGCCGACAAGGGGTCAAGCCCCGCCAACGGTTCATCAAACAGCGCCAGCTCCGGCTGCACGCCGACGGCCCGCGCAATTCCGACCCGCTTGCGCATGCCTCCCGAGAGCGCTTGCGGCGACAACGGACCACACTCGGTGAGTCCGACCTTGGCCAACAGCTCCTGCACCCGCACGGTGACCTCGGCCTCCGAAAACCCACGGCGGCGTAGGGGGAACGCCAGGTTGTCGAACACACTCATGTCGTCAAATAGAGCGTCATTCTGAAACGCCATGCCGATGCGACGCTGCCAAGCGGCCAGCGCTTTTGGCTCAGCAAGTCTCTGCGACATTGTCCCGAGACACACCTGGCCACGCGCCTCAGGCAACAACCCCGCGATGGCTTTGAGCAGCACGGTTTTGCCAGCGTCGGCAGGACCAACCACGGCAAGTAGTTCACCGACCGCGACCGCAGTCGCAAGCGGCTTAAGCGCACACCTCGCCCCCTCGCCCACGGTCAAATCACGCACCGTAAGCATCACCAAGCCTCACGGGGCGCGACGCCCAAACAGGCGGCCGAGCGACAGGCGACGCAAACGCGGCGCAAACAAATAACGGCCGATGACCCCTCCTAGAAGAATGGCGGCGCCGAAGAAGCCCATGGCCGGCACCACCGGCACTCCCCACATCGTAAAATCGTAGCGCGACAGGAAGATGAAGGAGCCCACCACCATCGCCGCCGCCAAAAGCCCCATGAACACCGTGATCCCCAACACATCCAAGTTGCGCGCAATGGTCTCCAGGCGCGGGTTTTCAAACTGAATTTGCAGTTTGCCCGATTCCAAATCCATCAACACCTGGGACAAGCTGAGCGGCAAATCACGCAACACGCCGCGGGCACGCACGAGGTTCTTCAGCGCACCTTCCTGCAAGTCGGGCACGGTCAGCTGCTCTTGAATGAGCTTGTTGATGTACGGCCCGGCCGCTTTCACGACCTCCAGGTTTGGATCGAGGTGCCGAATGATCCCTTCTACCACCACCGCGGCGCGGGCCAGTAGCGCGTATTCACTAGGGATTCTTACCCGAAAGCGACTGGCCAAATCGAACAGCTCTTTGATGAGCTGCGCCGCCTCGACATGGGCCAACGTGGTTTGGTCGCGCAGGTAGTGGTCGAACAACGACGCACAGGCGTCACGCAACTGATGCAGGGACACCCGTTTGTCGGGAATACCAATGCGATAGAGCGTACGACTGACAGTGTCGGCGTCGCGCATGAAAATGGAAATCGCGAGGATGACCAACGTCTCGCGCATCGCAAACGAAATTTGCCCAACACAGCCGAAGTCCAACAATGCCAAGCGGTTGTCGTCCAACACCCAAATGTTGCCTGGGTGTGGATCGGCGTGAAACAGGCCATCGGTGAACAACTGCTCAAACGCCGTATGCACCGCGTTGGCGGCCACCTTTTGCCGGTCGTTCTTGGGCCCGAGCGCCGTGATGCGGGTGCCGCGCACAAACTCCATCGTCAGCACCGTATGGGACGACAGGGCATCGAAAACTTCGGGAACGGTGTAGGGGCGATTCTTGCCTTCGATATTTAGACGGAAACGCTTCATCATGCGCGCTTCGCGCTCGAAATCGAGTTCGGCCAAGAAGGCGTTCTCGAACTCGTCCACGATGCCGCGCGGCGTCACCACGCCCGATTCCTCGACGATGCTCTCGACCAATTGCGCCAGGTAACGCAGAAAATCCAAGTCGCCAAGGATCTGCTCGCGCACCCCGAGGCGTTGCACCTTCACCGCCACCTCGCGCCCCTCGCGCGTTACAGCCCGATGCACCTGCGCAATCGAAGCACTGGCGACCGGTTTACGGTCGAACTCGGAGAAGAGCTCGGCCAAAGGTTTGCCGAGCCCGCGCGTGAGCGCCTGCTCCAGCTCCCGCTCGCTCATCGGTGCGCAATCGTCTTGGAGGGACTCTAGGGTTTCGGCGAAGCCCGGCGGCAACAGGTCGGCACGGGTGGACAACACCTGGCCGAACTTGATGAAGGTCGGTCCTAAATCTTCGAGAATGGCGCGAAAACGCCGAGCCGCAGAGGTCCCTATCTCGGGAGGAGGGGCGGCATCTTTGGATGGCTTGGCTCGACGGACGCCGTGGCGATCGAGCAGATGCCCCAAGCCGTGGCGCGCGACCACGGTCGCGATGTGGCGAAAGCGGCCCAGTCTTCGGAGGGGTCCCTTCGCCATCCTAGCAGGCTCCTAGTCGAGCTCGCCCATCAACTCTTTGTAGAGCGGGAAAGGCTTGGTGAGCTCGGCCACCGCACCCCGTACCATGGCAAGATGCGCCTCATCTTCCGGTTTCTCAAGGGCCTTGTTCATAAGCGCCGCGACGCGCACCATCTCGGCCTCTTTCATCCCGCGCGTGGTCACCGCTGGCGTGCCCACACGGATGCCGCTCGTAACAAACGGCTTCTCGGGATCGAACGGAATCTTGTTCTTGTTCACCGTGATGCCGGCCTTGTCGAGCGCTTTCTCGGCCACCTTGCCAGTGAGCTGCTTCGGACGCAGGTCGACCAGCATCAGGTGATTGTCGGTACCACCCGACACCAAGCGGAAACCGTGTGACAACAACGCCTCAGCCAAGGCCCTGGCGTTCTTGCGGATTTGCTGCTGATAAGTTTTGAACTCAGGCTTGTTAGCTTCGAGCAATGCTACGGCCTTGCCAGCGATGACGTGCATCAGCGGCCCGCCCTGAATGCGCGGACAAACGCCCGAATCGAGCGCCTTGGCGTACTCAGCCTTAGCCAAAATCAAGCCGCCGCGCGGACCCCGCAGCGTCTTGTGGGTGGTGGTCGTGACGAAATCGGCGTGCGGCACCGGGCTTGGATGCTCACCGGTGGCCACGAGCCCGGCGATATGGGCCATATCCACCATCAGCTTGGCGCCCACCTCGCGCGCGATCTTGCCGAAGCGCTCAAATTGAATCACGCGAGGGTAGGCCGACGCCCCCGCGACGATCAGCTTGGGTTTGTGCTCACGCGCCAAGCGGTCGAGTTGGTCGTAGTCGATTTGTTCGGTGGTCTTATCGACGCCGTAGGGAATCACCTTGTACAGCTTGCCCGAAAAGTTTACAGGCGAGCCGTGCGTGAGGTGCCCCCCCGCATCCAGATCCATGGCCATCAACGTGTCGCCGGGCTCAAGCGTCGCCATATAGACGGCCATATTGGCCTGCGTGCCTGAGTGCGGCTGGGTGTTGGCGTATTCGGCGCCAAACAACTTCATCGCGCGCTCGGCTGCCAGGCGCTCCACCACGTCCACCATCTCGCAGCCGCCGTAGTAACGTTTACCCGGCATGCCTTCCGCATACTTGTTGGTGAGCACTGTGCCCACCGCCTCCAGTACCGCGCGGCTAACGAAGTTCTCGCTGGCGATGAGCTCCAGGCCGTGCTCTTGGCGCTCCATCTCGCCGCAGATGGCCTTGTAGACTTCCGGATCAACATCACGAACGTGGCCCAACGGATTCTTCATTTTGCTGTCTCCCTCGATACTCGGAATCCGGCCTTCACGGGCCATGTTCGCTTGCCTACGAACGTGACACATGCGGCCGGGATCGCTTGCACTCGTGCCGCGACCGACGAGTGTTAGCTCTGATGCGCGCTGATGTATTTGACGGCGTCACCGACGGTGCGAATGCCCTCGGCTTCTTCGTCGGGGATTTCGAACCCGAACTCGTCTTCCATCGCCATCACGAGCTCCACGATGTCGAGCGAATCGGCGCCCAGATCATCGACAAACGACTTGTTCACGGCGACTTCGTCTTCTTTGACGCCGAGCTGCCGTACGATGATGGCTTTGACCCTGCGTTCGACTTCGTTCTCTGCCATGATACTCCTCCTGACGTTCCGGCGCTTGCGACCCCACGAGAGCCATCGCGCTACCGCGACTGTTCCCGCTCTGCTCGGTGGGTGAGAGCGCCTATAACAAACCCCACCCGCGTCGCCAAGGTGCACGACTCATTACGCGACACCGCGCGAGAGAACACCCTGAAGGCTCCTCTCACCCGCACACGTGCCGCTGGCCCTACCTCCAACGCCGACCCTACCTACGGTAGGCCCGCTCCGAGGCAACCACAGCCTGCAACCTGCGACGCTTGTCTCGTCGCGCTCTTAAGACCTAGCGCTTGTTGGCCTTCATCGCCTTGACGGCGGCCTTCTTCTTCTTCACGCGCATCTTAAACTTGATTTTGCGGTTCATACGCACGCGGCGCTGTTTGCTCTTGGAATTCGCCATAGTTCCTCCAGAAATTACGTTTCCGTGACACCGCTGTTTGCCCGAGGCGGGCGACAAACACAAGCCCTTACTTCATGGAGCTCAGCAAACGCTCAAGCGGATGCCCCTCTTGCCTTCCCGTAGGTACCGCCATACTCCCATGCGGTTGAAATGACCTCTAGCCATCGGAGCATGCGATGCATCGCATCCTGACCGTCCTGCTTGTTGCCACGGCCGCCCCCGCTTTCGCCGATGAAGGCATGTGGACCTACGACGCCTTCCCAGCTGCCGCCGTTGAGAAGACCTATGGTTTCAAACCCAGCAGCGCGTGGCTGGACAACGTCAGACTTTCAACAGTGCGCCTGGCCCAAGGCTGCTCGGGTAGCTTCGTATCGAAAAACGGCCTGGTGCTGACCAACCACCACTGCGCGCACCGTTGCATCGAGCAACTGTCGACACCGAAAAAAGACCTCGTGAAAGCTGGCTTTTGGGCGACCACCCAGGCTCAGGAGGCGCGCTGCCCGGCCTTGGAAGTAAACCAGCTGGTGACGATCACCGATGTCACCGCCAAGGTGAAAGACGCCACCGATGGCAAGGCCGGCCAAGCATACAGTGATGCGTTCAAGAGCATAACTGCGGATCTGGAGAAGGCGTGCGCCACTGCCGAGAACCTCCGTTGCGACGTGGTGACGCTGTATCACGGCGGCCAGTACAAGCTGTACACCTACAAACGCTACCAAGATGTGCGATTGGTGTTTGCCCCCGAGTTTGCCATCGCCTTTTTTGGTGGTGACCCCGACAACTTCATGTTTCCGCGCTTCGACCTCGACTTGGCATTTCTGCGCATCTACGAGAACGACCAGCCGGCCAACACCCCCAACTTCTTCCCCTGGTCACCGGATGGGGCCAAAGCCTCTGAGCTCACCTTTGTTAGCGGTCACCCCGGCGGCACCAGTCGCGAGCTGACGATGGCGGAGTTGAATTACCAACGTGACGTGATGCTGCCGCGGACACTCTTGCGCTTGGCCGAGCTGCGCGGTTTTGTCGGCGAATACCAACGTCGAGGCAACGAACAAAAGCGTCACTCCAACGCCCTCTTGTTCGGCATCGAAAACAGCTACAAGGCCCTTAAGGGGATGTATGACACCCTTTTGAACCGTGAATTCTATGCCGCCAAGGCGGCAGCCGAGGCCGAGTTCAAAGCCAAGCTAGAAAAAAATCCCAAGCAAAAACCCGTCCTTGCAGCCTTCGACGCCATCGCCAAGAGCACCGACGCCTTGGCCCACGTGCGCGACCGGCTCGTGCTCATCGAAGAGCGCCAGGGCTTTTCATCGGAGCTGTTTGGCTTCGCGAGGTTGCTTTTGCGCGCGAGCGTGGAGCTCCCGAAACCCAATGGCGAACGGTTGCAGGAGTTTGCCGAGACAGCCCTACCCGCCACCAAGCAAGCGTTATTCTCCCCGGCCCCCATTTATAACGAGTTCGAAATCGCGCGCCTCACCGTGTCGCTGACGAAGCTACGGGAGCTGTTGGGCCCTGATGATCCCTTCGTCAAGAAGGTTCTCGGGCGCGAATCCCCCGAGAGCTTGGCCACCCGCCTGGTGAAAGGCTCAAAGCTTGCGGACGTAAAGGCACGCCAGGCGCTGTGGGATGGCGGTCAAGCGGCCGTGGCCGCCTCCAACGACCCGATGGTGCAGCTGGCGCTGCGTATCGATGAAGACGCACGAGCGGTGCGCAAGCATTTCGAAGACGACATTGAGGCGGTGCAACAGCAAAACAGCGAGCTCCTCGCCAAGGCGCGCTTTGAGCTGTACGGCACCAGCATCTACCCGGATGCCACGTTCACGCTGCGACTGTCGTACGGCCGAGTCGCCGGGTGGCAAGAAGGTGACAAAACGATTTTGCCGTTCACAACCTTGGGTGGCGCCTTCGCGCGCCATACCGGCCTTGACCCATTTGCTTTGCCACCCCGCTGGCTCGCAAAGAAGGGCGCGCTCAACCCCGAAACACCGTTCAACTTCACCACCACCAACGACATCGTAGGTGGCAACTCGGGGTCACCGGTGATCAATCAGAAAGCAGAGCTCGTGGGCCTCATCTTCGACGGCAATATCCACTCGCTGGGCGGTGAGTATGGCTTCGAAGCCGCGCGCAACCGCGCCGTCGCAGTCCATTCCAACGCTATCCGTGAGGTGTTGCAGAAGATCTATGGGGCGACGCGCCTGGTAAGCGAGCTTGAAGGCAGGTAGGCCCGCCGCCCTAAACCCGTCCGGCGACCACATTCTAGCCGACTCACGGCCGCCCTACCGAAAGGATGGGTGTCCGCCCAGGAGCGGTGGCAGCCTACGCGCCACCGCCCTCAAAGCAGACGCGGTTCGACTACCGCGCGTGCCGACGCCGCCAGAACATCAAGCCTAACAGTGACAGCGCCCAGGACGATGACCCGCCAGAGCTTTGGCAACCACAACCGTCTCCGTCACTGCTGTTGTCGTCGGTGGGCATCGGCGCCGCACCAAAGCTGAGAGTGAAGTCCAGCGTTGTGTCGTCGCTGATGGCCACCGTTTGCGAACTGGTCACATAGCTCAACTTCGCGGCCGTCACTTCGCGGGTGCCGGCCGGCACGTCAGCGATGCTGTAGCGGCCATCGATCCCTGTGGTGCCATGCAAATTAGCGCTCACCACCGTCACCGTCGCGTCGGGTACTGCATTACCGAGCGAGTCCCGCACGGTCCCGGAGAGCACATAGCCTGCAGCCACAACAAGGTCCGAGGCGCCGCTCTTAAGACCCGAGCTCGCTGAGATTTCTACCGCCCCAGCCGCCAACGCAGTTGCAAGGCCCGTGGTACTTACCGTGGCAATGTCGGCATCGGTGGACGCCCACGTAAAGGCGGTGTTCATCACGCTACCGAACTGGTCACGAGCCACGGCGGTAAACTGTTGGGTCTCGCCGACGTGCAAGGTTACCACGCTGGGCGTGGTGTCGATGCTCGCCACCACCGATGGCTCGTTGGTGACGGTCAACGTTGCGGAACCAAAAACGCTGGTGCCTTGGGCTGTGGCCGTAACAACGGCCGTGCCCGACTCCAAAGCCTCGACATTTCCGCCGCTGATGCTGGCCACCGTGTCATCATCGATCGACCAGGTGAACAACACCCCGGTCATCGTGTTGCCGAACTGATCTTGAGCCGCGGCGCTGAAGGTTCCCATGAGGCCGGGGTTCAGCGTCATGGCATCGGGCGTCACGACAACGGCCGTCACCACGGGAGTTTCGGTGGTCACCGTAACATCCATCGTGCCTGATACGCTCGTACCTTGAGCGGTGGCCGTGATCGTCACAACGCCCTCAGTCA
>JAKLEG010000124.1 GCA_022703175.1 Myxococcota bacterium
CGACAGCTCCACTGTTCCTGTAGAGCCAGCGCCCGAATAAGCAGGTGCCGATCACCGACACCAAACTTGGACTGGTACAGCTCCGGCATCGTGTCGTGCACATCCAACACCAAGCGTGCCCCAAACAGCTTGGCGAACGCCCCGGTCCAAGCCATCGCATCGGGCATCGTATGCACGTAGATGACGTCAAAACGCTGCTTCAGATGCGCCCGTGTGACGCGATCCAGGGCCCGAACAAAAAAACCAGCATAACTTCGCAGGTAGCCAGCGGTACTGCCACCCCGGTAGCGCGGGACCTCTAGGCGACGCAGCTCCACGCCATTCAATGTTTCGGAAGCAGGACGTTCCTTCTCCCCCAGGGCGAAGAACTCCACCTGATCGCCCCGATGCACCAGGGCCTCTGCCGCCCGCCTTGGTCGGGCGTCGGTGGTGTAGTGAGTGTAGGCAACCATCGCGATCCGTTTGGCCATCGCCGTCCCTCACCTTCTCGCTAAAAGCTGCCATGAAGCGACAGCGCCGCCGCCTGTGCCGATACCGAGCCAGTCACTTGCACAGGCGCCTGTTCAAGATGCACCATCGGCAATACAAAACCGCACACGCCACCCACGAGCGCACCCGCGACCACATCGGTATAGAAATGTTTTCCCCCAGCCACGCGCCCGTACCCAGTCACAGCCGTGACGCTGACGGCGGCGGCGGCCACAGCCCATCGTGCCCATCCTGCGGGGTGTTTCAACCAAAACGTCGTGGCGTAGGCCGTGCTACCGGCAGCAGCGGCCGTCGTATGCCCGGAAGGGAATGAAACGGAACTCTCGGCGGTGCTAACCGTTGCGCCCGCCACGTATTGCTGCGGCCGGGGCCTGCGCACAGCAAACTTCAAGACCATCGTCGCAAAGGTCGCGGCGGCCGCCGCTTGGGTAATCACCAAAGTCTCCGTAGCAGCGTCCGCAACCGCTGTCCCCGAATCCGAGAGACCTGCATCCAGGGCCGTGGCCAGCACCGGTACCGCAAGGCTGCCCATCTGACCGACGTCACTGATGCGGCGCCAGCCGGCAGAATTATTGCCCACCACGGTGCGATCCCAGGCATTGAGCGTCGCGGCGTCGCAGCTCGCAGCAGCAACCAGGCGTTTGCATCTGTAGCCGCCTTGAAGCGTCGGTTTTACCACTTCACCGAGCGCGTAGCTCCCCAGAAGGCCAGCCGTGAGCGCAACATCCACAGCGGGGTTCACCTGATACGGTGTTCCGGCCGTCGCCACGGACGTAGCGAAAAGGACGCATCCGAGGGTCATCATTGGCGGCGCACCATAGCCGCGGCCCCCAACCGGGGCAACCCTCTTGCACGGTTTTCCGTGACATGTCATGGGCATGCCCCGAGTGCCCTTTTCTCGTGGGAGGCTGCGATGCGACAGGTCCTATCTCGATGCGGTTGGCTCATCTTTGTGCTCTTCGCGGTGGCGTGTGCGCACACGCCTGCGAAAAAGGCCATAAGCACCGACCCCGAGGTACTCACCTACGACGCCGAGCTCGTGGAACAACGCCTCGATGGCGCGAAGCTCAGTTTCCCTTACGAAATCAAGAATCCAGCACTCCAACCGGTGACGTTGACCAGCCTGAGACACAAGCTCGTCATCGACGACGAATTGGAAGTGACGGGTCAAGCGGCGCCCGCCCTCGCCGTAGCCGCCCAAGCCAGTATCAACGACAAACTCACCGTTGAGGCGACGTTACCTGCCACCGAAGAAGCCTTGAACAAACGCGAAGGCAAAACCAACCTCCGCTACCATCTTTACGCGACGTTCGTGATCACCGGCCCCACGGGTGCCGAGGAATACGAAGCCGAGTGGCACGGCGATCTCTATCCCCCCCAGAGGCCCGTGCTGTTGGTTGAGCCTCACGCCGCGCGCTACGGCAGCAGCGCCGCCAAAGTAGAGCTCAGCTTCAACCTGGTCATCAACAACCCCAACCCGTTCCCGATTCCCACTGAAGGGCTGAGCTACGTGCTCGAAGTGGCTGATCTCAAGCTGTTTGAGGGTCTGGTAGCGGCAGGAGAAAAGCTCGTCGCTGGCGCTGATCGCGAGTTCGAGTTGAGCAAAACCATCGGGGATGGCATGGACGACCCCAATCTGGCCGCCGCCATCAAGGGCCGCCCCAGCATTCCGTACCGGTTCGAGGGCACGCTTACGGCCGGCGCCTTTAGCATGCACAAGATCATCGAAGGAAGTATTGCGTTTTCGAAGTGAGTCTCGCCGTATCCACCATAGCCTTCGCTTGGCTCGCCCCTCTGGCACTGGGCGGCGGCGTGCCCATCCAATTTCTCCACCATGCGCCTGAGGTATGGCCCGCGGCCCAGCTGTATGTGATCGAAGGCGAGATGCAGGGCGCAAGCGAGGTCGCAAGTGCGGAAGTCCTGTACCGGACCTCGCGCACCCACGGCTGGCGACGCCTGGAGCTGGCGCTGGTCCAAGACGCGCTGTATCGCGCCGAAATTCCGGCTGACGATCTACGCGAGCCGATGCTTGAATATTATGTAGTGGCAGTCGATTTTCTTGAGGAGCGACATCCGGCGTTTGCCTCGGTGGATTCCCCCCAAGAAGTCCAGATCGAGGCACCACGAATCACCGTGGAACCGGTGGTGGATCCCGAGGGGTCAAAGAGCACACCACCACAACCGACGCCAACGCTGCGTGTCACGCGCGACGACACAGGCGACACGAACACGGCCCCCCCCACAACCGCCACGCCCCTGTCCGAGCCCATTGAATTGAGCGTGCTCACCGTAGCACGCGCACAGATTGAACAATTGGGAGCGCGCACCCTCGCCGACGTGCTGGAATGGTTTCCTGCGATCAACGTCACCCGTGATCTGGCAGGTGTCACCCACGTCAGCCTCAACGGCTCACTCGCCGCCGGTGACGTGTTGTTGCTGGTCGATGGTGTCAACGTCTCCCAAGTCCTCACCGGGGACTCCCCGTGGAATCTCCCCGCAGCCATCCTAGAACGCGTGGAGGTGCGACGCGGGCTGGCTCAACACCCCGAGGCACCACTTGGCCGCGATGGCGTGGTCGAGGTCACGACGGTGACCGAAACGACCCCCAAGCTCAACCTGACCGCTGGCTCCTACCTGAGTCGATTCAGCGACGCGGATGCCGAGCCGTACGGTTCCTATGGCCTAGCGCTGCAAGGTGGCGCCAACCTGGCCGCCGTGACGGTGTCGGGCTTCGCGGCCTTGCGCACCTCCAGCGGTACCCAAGCCACGGTTGCTGCCGATGCGTTTTCAAGCGCCGAATCGCGTGGTGTCCCCAAGGGTCCGGCCCAAGACCAAGAGTTGCAGCTTGCAGCCGGAGGCGCCGTGGTCCTGAGCCAACACCTCCCCGGCACCCTCACCTTGCGGTTGCTCTACTTCCGCGAGCAACGCGGCGGCAACGTCGGTTTGGTAGATACCTACAGCCCGGACAGCAGCTCGATCTGGAATGGCGAGCAGGCAAACCTCGAACATGCGTGGCAGACCACCCCCACGCTGTCCTTGACCACACGTTTGCACGTCGCGCGACAACAAGTGACGCAGCGCTACCAGCTCACCCCCGCACCGTTTACGCTCAGCGACCGCGACGGCGACGGCGCTGCCGAACGTTTCGCCGATGGCGTCTTGGAACAGTCGTCAATCGCCAGCCTCGTGCTGGGCGGTGATAGCGTAGTGCACTGGCAACCTCACGCCGACCACAACGTGCGCGTGGGTATTGCCGTGACCCAAAGTGATGGTGGCGACCCCGAGGTACGACGCAACATCAGTGCGGTCGGTATCTCCCAAACCGAAACCGCGGCGGACCTGGGTCCAACAACGGCCGCGGCACGCCGCTTGGATCTCCGACTATTTGTTGCCGACACCTGGCAGCTGGCCCCCGGCGCGCAATTGGCTGGAACTTTCGTGGCTGCCCACGCCTCCGATCTGGGCAACGCAGAAATCGCCAAACACGTGAGCCCCCGCCTGCAGCTCATCCTTGCGCCGCTGTCTTGGCTCTCCTACCAGGTAGCGTTGGGCTCGACCTTGCGACTGCCAACCTTGGGCGAACGCAGCAACCGCCAGCCCCGTGGGCTCCCAGTGGGGCTTACAGACAGTCGCATTCTTGGAAACCCCGAACTGGACGCGACTCGGCGCCATGCCATCGAGACGGGCCTAGGTGTGCGTCAAACCCTAGGCACCGCTCGCTACACCGCCAACCTCGACGTCTCCTACGCCTTGCTCCAAGACGTCATCGTGCCGGTGCCTGGGGCCGATTCCCACGACCCAGTCTCAGGCCTCACCGAACTCGACGCCCGCAAACGGGTGGATCGCGTGGGCGTCAATCTCGTCACGCAAGTCGAGTTCGAGCCGGCCGCCTATCTGTTTCTCCATGCCACCTGGCAACGCCTCACAGATCGCGCCGCCGATGGCACATCGTCTTACCTGACGAGCCTGCCGCAGTTGACTGGCAGCCTGGGGGCATCGGTCCCGGTGACTCGTGGCGCCGACGCTGCGCTGGCGATTAGCTACAAATCCGAGCGCCACAACGATGCCCGCACTGTCGAGGAGCAGTTACAAAGCTATCGAATCCCACCACAAACATGGGTCACGTTAAGCCTCCGCTCAGGCTGGCTCTGGGAGGTAGTACGCATCAGTCTCACCCTTCACAACGCCATGGATGTCGCGCGTCAAGATCCCGTGCCCCGCCCTGACCTGGTGCCCGACCTAACCCTCCGGGATGGCCGCGAGCTGTTGATCACCGCCTCTGGGGTCTTGCCATGATTGCCACGCGACGGTTGTTGTCCTCCTTGATATGCCTGTTGGCCACCGGCTGTGAGGCCTACAATCCCGCGTGCCGCGTGGATGAGACGAGCGTTGTCGGCCAAACCGAAAGCTTTCTAGACCTGCGCCCCGCGGTGGTACGCACCCAAGAGGCTGTAGTGGGCAACTTGATTGCCGATGCGCTCTACGACGCGCTTACCGACAACGGTGTCGCCGCGGCGGTGGTCGATGCCGGCGCCATTCGCGACCGAAGCGCCTGCGGCCCACACGCGTTCATCGATCGCGGGCCGGTGCAGCTGGGCGAGCTCGCCGACATGTTACCCTTCGAGAACAACCTCGCGCTGGTGCAAGTTAACGGCAGCGAGTTGGCCAAGGTCCTCGAACACAGTGTCGCCCGACTTGGTGAAGCTGGCCCGGTAGGTCAGGCCGAACAATTTCTACAGGTGTCACACCTGCAATTCCACGTGGATTGTAGCAAAGCGGCTCAGCAAGGAGACCAAGTTGGCCAGCGCATCACCAACATCGCGCTCCTGGACCGCGATGGCGTGGCCCACCCCCTCGACGTGGCTGCCACCTACCTGATTGCGACCAATACCCGTCTAGCGGCGGGCCATGACGGCTACACCTGGCTCAATCAACCCCGTCCTCTCACCGACCCGCCGGCCGATTTCATGGTCGTGGCCAACTATATCGCCAGCCGCCCAGGGCGCTCGGTTGCCCCCACAGTCGAGGGCCGAATCGTTTTGAATGATAACTGCGAGACAATTCTGCCGTAATGCGTCATTCATTTGGGGTTGGTTCCCTGACGGAGGCCGGCTATGACTCCGCGCGCGCCGACGTTCGACGCCAAATATGCAACCCCAAGGGAGAAGCACGATGCATTCCGGTCCCTACGCCGACGGCCAACCGTACGACGCGCAACTGACTATCGGTACATTGCTAAACACCCCTCGACAATTCGCGCAGGAGCAGACGATTGTTTATCGCGATCACGTGCGCCTCACGTATCGCGAACTTTTTGAGCGCATTCACCGTTTCGGTAGCGGCCTGCAGCAATTAGGCGTCGGCCAGGGCGAGGTGGTGGGCGTGCTGGACTACGACAGCCACCGTTATTTGGAGGCCTTTTTCGCCATTCCGATGTCGGGCGCAGTGATGCACACCGTCAACTGGCGATTATCGCCCGAGCAAGTGCTCTACACCATCAATCACGCGGCCGACGCCGTGTTGTTCGTGCACGCTGATTTCTTGCCGCTCATCGCCAAATTCCGCGAACAGCTCACGAGCGTGCGCACCATCGTCGTACTGCAGGACACCGATGCTCATCCGACGCCGCCGTTCGCGGTGGCCTCCGACTATGAGAGCCTACTTGCAGGCGGCAATCCCACGTTCGTATTTCCTGATTTAGACGAAAACAGCCGCGCGACGACCTTCTACTCGACCGGGACGACCGGGCTGCCGAAGGCGGTCAGCTTCAGCCATCGCCAATTGGTGCTACACACCTTGTGCGAAGCCGTGGCTCTGGGTGCGTTTGAATCGCCTGCGAGGCTACGCTCCAATGATGTCTACATGCCCCTCACACCGATGTTCCACGTGCATGCCTGGGGCGTACCATACACCGCGACACTCTTGGGTGTGAAGCAGGTCTATCCGGGCAAATATGAACCCGAAGTATTGCTGAAGCTCTTGCTCACAGAGAAAGTGACTTTTTCGCATTGCATCCCGACGATCTTGCAGATGTTGGTCAGCCACCCGGCGGTAAAACGCTTGGATTTGTCACACTGGAAAGTCGTCATTGGCGGTGCCCGCTTACCGTTGGCGCTGGCGCAGGCCGCCCTGGAGCACAAAATCCAGGTGATGGCCGGCTTTGGCATGTCGGAAACCTGCCCAGTCATGACCGTTGCAAACCTGAAGCCACAGTTCCTCGCGCTCAGCGAAGCCGAGCGACTGCCGTGGCTCATCAAGACCGGCGTGCCGATTCCACTGGTGGAATGCGAAGTGGTGAATGCCCAAGGCAAACGGTTGCCACATGATGGCGAACACGCTGGCGAATTGGTGATGCGCGCCCCTTGGCTCACCCGCGACTACCACCGTGATCCAGATCGCTCGCGCGAACTCTGGCGTGACGGTTGGCTGCACTCCGGTGATGTGGCCACCATCGATCGCCACGGTTATGTGCAAATCACCGACCGATTGAAGGATGTCATCAAAACCGGCGGCGAATGGATTTCATCGTTAGAGTTGGAAGAGCTGATGTTGCAGCATCCGAGCGTGGCCGAAGCGGCCGCGATTGCTCTGCCTGACACGACCTGGGGTGAACGACCGTTGTTGGTCGTGACGCTCAAACCCAACGCCGCACCTTCGGTCACGGCGGCCACCTTACGCGAGCATATCGCCAACTACGTCGAATCGGGTCGGCTGCCAAAATACGCCGTACCTGACCGCGTCGAGATCCTCGCGGCGATTCCCAAGACCGGCATCGGCAAAATCAACAAAACCGCGCTTCGCTCTCAACTGGCGAGCTAACGCGAGTGCCTTGCCCGCCCTAAGAGGCCAATGACGGCAATTGACGGCGGGGACGCAGACTGGAGTATTTAAGTCCCGTCCTCGCCGCGGTCGTCGGGGAGATAGTCGGTCGTGCTCGGGATGCGATGCAGCTCTTTGCGCGCAAGCCGCCAGGCCTGTTGGATAAGCCACGAAATCGATCGATCCTGGCGCTTGGCTTCGGTCTGCAGCTCGGTCAGCATGTCCCCAGGGAAATAGAGGTTCTGCCGACGCGTATCACCCGTTGTCACTGTCAGACTCCTCCTCCGCTTCGCCCGGGACGACATCATTTACGGAGGGGAAACGCATGATCTCGCCGCGGGCAATCTTCCACGCCTGCTGCACGATCCATGACAACGAGCGGTCCTGGCGATTTGCCTCGACCTGGATCTCGCGGAGCATATCCTCAGGGAAATACAGGCTCTGCTTGCGCTTGTCCGTTCGGCCACTCATACGCGCGCTCCCTTGCTGGGTGTTAAAACGAGTCTCAAGGATATAGGGTGTAAGGAAACCAGGGTCAAGGTGGGGCACTAACCGCGCGCGAGCAAGACGTTCATTGCAATGACCGACGTGGTCGCAACAATGGCACTCCAGAGGCGCAATTTGAGTGACCGCAACAACTGCTGATTGACCATGCGCAAATGTTCGCACGAGTCAGCGCGTCCCGCAAAAAAGCGGCGCGCCAAGAATTTCCACTCGTGGCCGCCTGGCTTTAGCATAGGCGAGTGACCACCCAAGCCACCCTCCCCTTGCTATGCCTGGCAACAGCTCTGTTGCTCACATTCGGTTTGACCGGTTTGCCTTCCCACGGCCTGGCCAACCCTAAACCGCCCGAGCGTGGAACACCCGTGCCGACCTCAACACCTCAGCCGGTCGCCGACAACGACGCAGCCTCCTCCCCGCCGCCGGTGGAATTGTTGCGTGGCTTGTCACAAGTTGAAGGTCTATTACGTCTAGGCAGTGCCGCGGCCGCCATCACCAAAGCCCAGGAGCTAAACACTGCCGACGATCAGAATGCCGCACTGCGTCCGTTGCTCGCCTGGGCTTATTTGGCCACCGAGCGTTACGACGACCTCGCAAGCCTGTTGGCCGACGACACGGGTCTGGACAGCGAGCTCCGATTTCTGCGCGCCGCTGGCCTTTGGCGCAACCACGACAGCGCAGGTTTAAATGCCCTGCGCGATTTGTGGTGGGGAGAGCCGCAAGGGCTTTGGGGCCTGGCCGCCTTGCGGGAATTGGCTCATGCCGGCGCACAGCGGTCGCCGTATCCCACCAAGGACGCCGCAACCCTGTTGCGAGTAATCCCACCCGTTGCCTTCGACAGCGGCCGGCGCAGTGAAGCCACCCCGCGCGCCACCTTGGAGACACTGCGTCGCGTAGCCCGCGGTGACCTCCTCGCTGCCGAAACCCAATACGCCGTGGGCACAAGCCTCCTGGTGGACGAAAAGTTCAGTGAGGCGGTTGTCGCCCTTGTCGCGGCGCTGGGCAAAACGCACGACCGTTCATTGGAGCGAGTCATCAGGCTGCGACTGGGCGAGGCCGAGCGCCGACGAGGCGCCTACAAAGCCGCCGAGCGCTACTTCGCCAAAGTGGCAAGCCAAGGCAGCGATCGTTTCCATCAGCAGGCCTTGGCGCTCTGGGGTCAAATGGCCATCGAGTACCGCCGCTACGACGAAGCGCGTCGACTCTTCGAAGCACAACTGGTCGACAACCCAATCGGCGAGGCTCGCCACGCGGCGCTGTGGGGTTTGGGATGGGTCAGCTTTCGCACCGGAGACTTCCGGGCCGCGCGCCGATTCTTCGTGGCACTGTTGTCGGAATCCCCATTTGGTCCGCTCGCACCACGGGCCCTCTACTGGGGCGCTCGGGCAATCGACGAGTTGGGGCAACAGGATGATGCGGCACGAGAGATGGCGCTCTTGGAGCGCCGCTTCCCCAGCGACTATTACGCCTACCGCGCGCTAAGCTGGCGCGGTCGTGCGCCCGCCGCCGCCATCACGGACGATCCTGAGGCCACCGGCCCACGCACCAAGCACCTGCGCGACCTGGTCGCGGCCCAGATGCACAGTAAAGCGCTGCGCGAGGCACAATCGCTCCGCCCTGACCTGGAGCACCTCTCGGCCAATGACCTGCTCCTAGTGCAGAGCGTCGCGACCAACGCTGGCGACGAGCGGCTGGTGCAAGCCAGCCGGCGTGTGCGTGCGCGTCGTTTTCCGATCGATGACGATGGCACGGCCTACTTGCGCGCGCAGTTCCCCAACAAATGGGTGGCGCTGTTGAGCGACGCTGCAAAAACGCAGCACCTGGATGTCGACCTCGCGGCTGGCGTGGCGTTGACTGAAAGCCGCTTCAACCCGCGCGCCGTCTCTCCCGTGGGCGCCCTTGGATTGATGCAGCTCATGCCCACAACCGCCCGGGATTTGTTGCGTGAAGAAAACCGCACGGCCGTGCACGCTGACATCTTCGACCCCAACGTCAACACGCGTCTGGGCGTGCGCTACCTGGGCCGCCTGCTGCGCGCCTTTTCGAAACGCCCAGAATATGCGCTGGCCGCCTACAACGCAGGCCCCGGTGCCGTCACCCGCTGGCGTGAATCCCGCGGCGATCTGCCGGTCGACATCTTCGCTGAGGAGATTCCGTACGCAGAAACCCGCGACTACGTGCAGCGGGTGCTCGCAGGCCTGATGGCCTTTCGCATGAGCCGAGACGCCGCCCTGCCCCACCTCGCCGCGAGCATCGCCCAACGGGATTAGCGTCGCGCCCCTTGCCGATTGCCGCGCCGACGATTATTGCATGCGCCATGCCCGGTGTTGTTGATAGGCCCCCGATCACGCCCATGCGCGCAGACCTCGACGCTCGCCCGAATCTCCTGGGGTTTATGGCCAGCGAGCTTGAGGCCCTGGTGAAGACGCTTGGGCAGCCGAGCTACCGTGGCCGACAGCTTCATCACGGTTTATTTCACAAGCTCCTGCCGGGCGTGGCTGCCATCTCAGATCTCCCCAAAGCATTTCGAGAACTTGTAGCCGCCAGTTTCGCCACCGAGACGCCAAGCATTCATCGCCAACAAATTTCGCAAGACGGCACGCGTAAATACCTGTTCCGGGCACCTGATGGTGTCACGTTCGAGGCGGTCTACATTCCTGAGGTGGCCAAAGGGCGCGGCACCAATACGCTGTGCGTCTCCAGCCAAACCGGTTGCTCGGTGGGCTGCAAGTTCTGTTTCACGGCTTCGATCAAACGCTGGCGTAACCTGATGGCCGCCGAAATCATTGGCCAAATCATCGCCGTGCAGCGCGATGTCACCGCCATAAGCGCCGATGCCCAGGTCACCAACATCGTCTTCATGGGGATGGGCGAGCCACTGCTGAACTACGCCGAGGTCACCCGCGCTGCGCGCATCTTGATGGATCCGGAGGGATTAAGCTTTGCCTCCCGACGCATCACCATCAGCACCTCCGGCATTGTGCCGCGCATCTATGACCTAGGCCGCGAGCTACCGGTGCAATTGGCCATTTCGCTCAACGCCACCACCGACGAAATCCGCAACGAGGTCATGCCGATCAACAAGAAATGGCCGCTTGCGGCACTCATCCAAGCGCTACGCGACTACCCGCTACAACCCCGACGGCGCTTCACCATCGAGTACGTGATGCTACGCGGCAAGAACGACAGTCTGGCTGATGCCAATCGACTCGTCCGCCTGCTGCAAGGCCTTCCGGTCAAGGTTAACTTGCTGCCACTCAACGGTCACGAGCGCACAGACTACACCTCCCCCACCGAGGCCACCGTGTTAGCGTTCGAAGCCGAGCTGCGCAGAGCCGGCATGAACGCCATCATTCGCACCGCGCGCGGCCGCGACATCGATGCTGCCTGTGGCCAATTGGGCGGCGCAGACCACGTGCAGAACGGTTGAACCTCCGTGGTGTCGTACAGCGAACGGGAAGAGCTACGCCACGTCGGGTTGAGCCTGGGGTTTGCCCGGATAGGTTTCACTGACGCCACGACACTTAGCCACGACCGTCACGAGCTACAGGAGTGGCTCACCCGCGGTTATGCGGCCGAGATGCACTACATGGTGCGAGATGGTTTGGCTCGCACCGAACCTCAGGCGTTCTTGCCAGGTGCTCGGAGTGTCATCGTGTTTGCCGTGGGGCTGGGCCGCGCCGATCCGCAGCGCCAAAATGCCCCGATCGCCCACTATGGTTGTCGGCCCGACTACCATGTCGTGGTACACGCGGCACTGGAGCGCTTTGTAGAGGTGCTACGCTCCATGGTGGGTCCGACGTTGTTGGTTCGCCAATCGGTCGATAGCGTGCCGCTCTCAGAACGCGGACTGGCAGCGAAGGCTGGCGTCGCTTTCATTGGCAAATCGACGATGGCGATCGTGCCCGGCTTGGGTTCCCACGTCATGTTGGCGGCACTGGTCACGAACGTCGCCATCGATCCTGACGAACCACTCAAACCCCGCTGCGGCAGCTGCCGCCAGTGCCTGCAAGCCTGTCCCACCGCCGCCTTTCCGCGCCCCTACCAGGTGGACAGCCGACATTGCCTCGCGTACCTGACCATCGAGCACGCCAAAGAAATTCCGCTGTCATTACGGCCCTCTCTGGGGCAACGCGTGTTCGGCTGTGACCTCTGCCAAGCCGCCTGTCCGTTCAATCGTGGTCGTACGCCAGCGCCGTTGTTTCCGGGGCTCGAACCGCGTAGCGATCTGCTGTGTCAGACGCCGCCGCTTGCCTGGCTCACCTTAACCGCCCGGCAGCATAAGCGCCTGGTACGCCAAACCCCGCTGGCACGTTTTTACCGACATCAATGGGCGCGTAACACGGCCCTCGCGTTGGCCAACGCTGGAAACAGCGACGCCATTCCCATCCTCGCAGACCTTCTAGGGAGCCATCCAGAAGTATTGGTGCGTCAGCATGTCGCTTGGGCGCTTGGGCAACTGGCGCCAGGACATGCCTTGCTTAGGCAATCGGCACAGCACGACCCCGCAGATGTGGTTCGGAGCGAGGCACAGCAGGCTATCGCAGCCACCCGCTAGCCTAAACCGCAATCTCCACCAACACCGGCGCATGGTCAGAAGGCTTCTCACCCTTGCGTTCGTCGCGGTCCACCGACGCAGCCGTGGAACAGATGACGCGCGTCCCCAACACCAAATCGATGCGCAGCCCTTCGTTTTTCTGGAACCCGAGTTGACGATAGTCCCACCACGAAAAGACGCCACCTTGTGGGTGATGGGGTCGAAACAGGTCCACGAGTCCAAAGCTTAACAATCGCTGATACGCCGCCCTGACCTCGGGATGCCCAAGCACCGTGTCATGCCAGAGCGCGGGATGCGCGGCGTCCAAATCATCGGGGATGATGTTGAAATCGCCCGCAATGATGAGCGGTTCGTCGGGACGAT
>JAKLEG010000125.1 GCA_022703175.1 Myxococcota bacterium
TGCCTTCGTCGGCCTGCAAGACCACGGTGCCCTTGAAGGTCTGCCCCGGGCGCAGCATCTCCTCGGACTTTCGCATTTCCTGCATTTGGTAGGTGATGTCGGTGAGTGTCGATACGTCGGGACGCATCACTTCTTCGGTGAAGTAGACACGCTCACCTTCGAGCGACACGGCCTGGGACGAAATCGAGATGACCGGGGCACGCAACAACTCGCCCGTGGCCTCGGCCTTGGGGAGTGCGATGTCCTTGGTCATAAACAAGATTTCGCCGGTGGCCGAGAAGTTCGCCAACAAAAAGACGACCAAGGTCGTGAAGATATCGACCATGGCCGTCAGGTTTAGCGACGTCCAAGCAGCCCGAGATGCGCGCTGTTGAATGCGTTTTTGCGCAGTCTTCAGGGCGATGCTCTTGCCTAAGGACTTTTGGGGTTTCTTAATTGGCATCGTGAAACCTCACGCCCCCGACACAGTGATGGCGTCAAACTTGTATTGCAGACAGATATCCATCACCTGCACGAGCTGCTTGTATTGGATATTGTCGTCCGACATCACCGTGATCGAATTGAGATCTTGTTCGGTGACCTCGGCGCGCAACGCCTTCAGTGCATCGCTCAAGGCCTTGGTCGGGTACTCTTCGCCCGACTTTGGCATCTCTTTGAGGTCGGCATTCTTGATGAAGTAGTAGCCATTGCCGCGAATGTGAATGGTCACCTTCAACGGCGGCTCCTGGTTGTTCTGTTGATCAACGGCCTGTTGGTTCGGTGCCGGCGCGACCGCAATCTTGGCCACCTGCGTCCACACGGCGCTGATGAGCAAGAAAGAGATCAGGCAGGTCAACAGGTCGATAAACGGGACCAGGTTGATCTCTGCGTCCAACGAGCGTTTGCCCGCTGGGGATGGGCCTGCACTGGCCATGGACTACCTCCCGCCAGCGGCGGCTTCGTCCTGCGGAACGTTCTTCAGCTTACGGCGGTTGTTGGTCACGAGGTTCAGGATGGTGACTGCGGCCTCGTTGATATCATCCACCATGTGCTGCGTGCGGCCTTGGAACACCGAGAACATCACGAGCGCCGGGATGGCGATGCCCAAGCCCATGGCGGTGTTGTTCATGGCTTCGGAAATACCGCGGGCCAAGAGCGCGGCCTTCTCAGCCGGGTCGGCCTTGGCGACGGCGCCGAAGGAGTGGATCAAGCCCAAGATAGTGCCGAACAAACCAATGAGGGTCGCGACGTTACCCAACATGGCCAAGTAACCGGTGCGCTTCTCCAGGCGGGGAAGCTCGCGCAGGCTGGCTTCGTCCATGGCGGCTTGGCAGTGGTGATCGGAGTGCGGTGCGGCAATCATGCCGGCCTTGATGATGCGGGTGAGTGGCGTCGAGAGAACATCGCAGTAAGCAATGGCGCGCTCGTAGTTGCCTTTCATGATGAGGCCCGAAAGCTGGACCATGAAGTGATCCTTGTGCAGCGCCCGGCCCTTGATGAACAAAACGTTCAAGCGCTCGAAGATGATCGCCAACACGATGGCAAGCACCCCGGTGTTGACGTACATGGGCCAGCCGCCCGCGTCGTAAGCATGCTTCAAACTCTCCAACATGATGCCTCTCCTCCATATCGCCGCTATTAATGTGCGGGATGGTTCACACGGTCTCCCCGGCGAGGCGATCGAATATCCGGGCCGACACGCACGGTCAAGGGATCGATCGCCCAATCGCGCATGCGGCCGCTCCCGTGATTGGCCCCAAAAACCGGACGGTTAGACGCCTAACTTCTTGCGAACGATAGTGAGGTTTACTTGCAGCGTCTTGTTATCGGGGAAGAGGCCGTGCGCCTGCTCCCAAAGTTCAAGCGCTTGGGCGTACGCCTTGGCTAGGTAACAGGTGAGTCCGCGCTCCAACAGGTCGTCGAAGGTGGCCTTGGGAGTTGGGTGTGCCGACCCCGGTTTTTGAAGCAGCGTCTGCACCTTGGCCTGCACCTCCACTTCGACGGCAGTGTGCTGGCTCTTGATTTGGGTTTCGAGCGCGGCGCGGTCACTACCAGGCGCAGGTGGTGTGCTGCGTTTTTGCAACGTTCGACCTTCGTAAATCACGACGGTGACAATGAGCGCGGTCGGCTTGGCGACAAGCTCGGTTTGAATTTGAAACAGACGCTCGTCGACCCGGATGCCCGACAGTCGCCCCATCGGCAGCTCGTCATGGGCGGGTGCCGCGCCTTTCGTTGTCATCGGGGCCGCCCGTGCGCTGGCCAGGGCCGAAAAATCGGGGGCGCGCGGACGCAACACAAAACTGCCGTCGCGTTGTTCTAAAAG
Organism: Myxococcota bacterium; assembly: GCA_022703175.1. GTDB lineage: Bacteria > Myxococcota > XYA12-FULL-58-9 > XYA12-FULL-58-9 > XYA12-FULL-58-9 > JACRCV01. Next base: position 2,303 of record JAKLEG010000125.1, read on the forward strand.
TTTCTCCAAAACCTCGTCGGTTTTGCCGGTGGCGTCACTGACGATATTGCCGCCCTCGAAGCTAAGCACCGAGTTTACCAGCCCCGGCGCGGTTACGGTGACCTCGCCGGTGAACCCGTGCAACTCGCAGAATTGTAGGATCTTCACGGCCGGAAACTTAGCCAGATCGCCGTTGAACACCGGCCCGCGCTCGCGCTCCAGCAGTCGCAGGTGTGAACGCACTTTCGCAATCAACAGCTCGGGGGCGATTGGCTTGGTCAGGTAATCATTGGCGCCCAGCTCTAACCCCTTGATGATCGACGCGTCGTCCCCCATCGAGGAGAGGAAGATGAACGGTAGCTGACGGTTGGGGTACTGCTCGGCGACCGCCGCACGCAACTCAAAGCCCGTCATGCCCGGCATCATGACGTCAGAAATCACCAGCACGGGGGTGACACGTTGCAGCCGGTCGAGCAGCGCTGTCGGCGTCGCAAACCCTTCGACAGCGATCCCGGCACCCTTTAACGCATGCGTGACAAACGCCAAAACGGCGTCATCATCATCCACGACAAAAATCATGGGGGTATCCTTCGCCCTCCCGAAATGATCCGATTCATCCCACCGTTAGGGGGCCAGGATGCGCTGCAGCTCATCCACCGACAACTCCACCTCGGCACGTTCGTCGCAGGTTTGCGGACACAGCACCACGAGACAAAACGGCACGCCGCCAAACAGAAAACGCCGCACCGCCAGTTTGTCGGTGTAGTTGATATCCAGCGACAGATTGTTCGCCATGCCGGAGGTAAACAAGTTGCCGGCGTGCACCATGGCTTCGCCCAACATTGAACTGAAGGCGGCCAGCTGCTCCTCTGCAATCGGCGGTGTCACGGCGGCCAAGCACAACCCAGAGGCGTCGGCCACCACCGCCCCAAGAAAGCCACCGCGCTCACACATCGCGGTCAGGCTTGCCTGTAAACGATCTTGACGGGTATTGCCCAACAACATCGTCGGCCCAGGGATCGTCGCAGGCCGCGTGAGGGTGGCCAATTTGGCAAGCGCAGGGGCAGGCCTCGCCACGGTACGCACCTGATTGACCTTGGGCCGTGGACTGCTTTTGCCTGACGGCGACAGCAAATCAGCGCACAGCCGCGCTGATTCGCCTATCTCAGAAAAGTCCCAACGATGAGTCATCGGCACTCTCCTCCGCTTGGGCCTTAAGCTCGCGAGCCTTCAGTTCGAGCGCCAGGTCTAGGTAGGGTCGTGCCGCCAAGGCGGCCGCGGGCAAAAGCGCCACCGGGGTCGCATGCAAACTCGCTACTTCGAACGCTTCATTAAATGGAATGTGGGTGGCAAACATGGCGGCGCCGGGGAGCTGCGCCTGTAACTGCGCGAAAACACTCGCGTCTACCTGGCTCTTGGCGTTCATCATGGTGACCAGCACGCCTTCAAGCCGCAACCCAGGGTTATCACTGTCGGCCATGCTCTTTATGAGCTTCAAAAACGACGGCAGACTTTTCACGGCGAGTGGCCGAGGATTGAGTGTCACAATCACCGAATCACAGGCCAACAGCAGGCCGCGCACCACGCCGCCGATTCCGGCCGGCGCGTCAATCAAGACGTAGTCAAAGTCGTGCGCCAATTCCCTAATGCTGATGGCAAGTTGGCCGGCCAGCGCCAGCTCTTCAAACTGCAACACATCGTCGGTGGTCACCACACCGGCACCGATGACGGCCATACGCTGGTCGCGGGTGTAAGTGACCATCTCATTGGCCCGTCTGTCGTTGGTTAACAACTGCACCAAGCCAGCTTGGGTGCGGCGCTTCAGGTTGCTGGCATTGGCCAACCCCCCCTGCGGGTCGCCGTCCACCAGCAGCACCTTGGCCCCCAGTCGGGTTAACCCATAACCCAAATTCAGGGCCGTGGTGGTTTTGCCCACGCCGCCTTTGTGACTAGCAATGGCAATGATCGTTGCCATAATTTTCAGAACTCCTTCTCAGGCCGAGGTCGCAAGCACGAGCTGACCATCCCGAACCGCTTGGTGCAACTTCTGCGCGCATTCTTCAAGACCGCCCTCCAGGCGCACAACCCAAGCTTCGAGCGCCAGCGGGCCCCACTCACGCCACAGCGCGGGCGCCGAGCTCGTCGCAAGGTACTGAGACCCCGGGGTGGGCACCGCGGCCAATACGCGCCGAGCATGATCCACCGCGGCCAAAGCTTCCATCACCACCATCACCGCGCGGCCGGCGGCGAAACTCTGGGCGCTCGCATCAACACCAAAACGCACCTCGAACCGCCCTCGCTCCATAAGCAACAGCCGCTCCAGCGCCGGTTGGCCCAGGTGCACACCCTGACGCGCATGCAAAAGCGCACCTTTGGCGATGAAGAGCTCGCCCTCCATATCGGGCACCACAATCTGCGCCGCCTTGTTACCGAGGTCGAGCGTTTGCACGAGCTCCGCCAACCCGAGCTCGTCCAACGAACCCGACAGCTGCTGCTGTGCCCGTCGGAAACGCGCCGAACGGCGCAACGCTGCCTTGATGCGGGCGTTCAACTCGGCGCGATCGTAAGGTTTGGTGATGTAGTCGTCGGCGCCGAGCTCTAGACCTTTCACCTTCAAGTAGCTCCGGTCGAGGCTCGACAGGAGCAACACCGGAGTTTCGCACAACGCCGGTTCCTTCTGAACCTCCGCCAACATCTGCAGACCATCCATCACCGGCATTTGGATATCCAACAACACAACGTCGGGGCGCTGCTTGCGCATCAGCGCCAACCCCTCGGCGCCCTGGTAGGCATGCCAGAGCTCAAAGCCGCTGGCTTCCAAATAAGCCCCGAGCGCATCGTGCGAGGCCTCGTCGTCATCGACAATCAGCACGGCATAGCGACTCATGACTGCTTGCCGCGCTGCCGCGCATTGAGGCGCACGCTTTCCAAGAGCTCTGCCACTTCGACCTCCAAGACGGGCGGGCAAAGCACCGCGCGACACAGCGTCGGTTCGGCATCCACCTCAGCCCCTACGCGCACGCCAATCGCTCGGGTCTCGGCGGCCTGGCACAACACCCGACACAGCTCGCCGCAACGCTTGTTGGCCCCGGTGCCCAAACAGAAAACCACCTCGGGTTGTTCACGTGCCAGCAACTGTGCCGCGGTCTCGGCGTCCCCTGCGCGCAACACGGCATAGCCACGATCTAAGAGCGGCCCTGCCACCGCAGCGACGGCGGTTCCGGCATCGTCGGCCAGCGCTACGAGCAGCGCCTTGGGTGCGGCCTCGGCCTCAACCACAACGGCCGGCATTTCGACGGAAAAGATGCAGCCACCTGATGCTTGGTTTTCGACCCAAATGCGGCCGCCATGCAGCGTCATCAGGCGCTTGGCAATATCAAGCCCCAGGCCCGAACCGCCGTAGCTGGCCCCCGATTTCTGTTTCACTTGGTAGTACCGGTCGAAAACCTTTTCGAGCTCCGACGCAGGGATTCCGGGGCCGCGGTCGGTGACCGTCACGCACAACGCACCGCCGCGATCATGGTAGTCGACGCTCACTGTTTCGCCGCGCGGCGAATACTTGATGGCGTTGGCGACGATGTTACTGACCACCTGACGTAACCGGAGCTCATCCCCACGTACGCTGCGGCGCGGGCCATGCACCTGGAAGCTGAGTTGCACCTGTTTGTCGGCGGCCCACACGGCTTGCTCCTCTACGACACTCGCTACCACCTCGTACAGCTTCGTAGCTTTGAGATCGAGCGCCAGATTGCCCGCTTCGATCTTATCTAAGTCAAGGATTTCATTGATAAATTCAACCATGCGATAGCCCGAGCGCAGCATCCTCGACAGATACTGCTCAGCTTTGGCATTGCCGGGGCCGATGACATCCCGAATGAGGTTGGCGTAGCTCAGCATCGCGTTCACCGGCGCTTTGAGGTCGTGCGAGGTAATGGCCACCAGGTCGCTCTTGAGGCGATTCAAGCTTTCGAGCTCGGCGTTCTTCTGGGTCAACTCGGCCAACAGCCGTTTGCGCTCGGTGATATCCACTGCCCGGCCGATATAGCCCACCAGGCCACCGTTGGCATCTCGAATAGCCACCGCGGTGAACTCCACCGGCACCTCTTGGCCGCTCTTGGCGCGCGTGGTGAGCTCACCCCAGAACGAATGTGCGGCGTCGTGGCGCCCGTGTTGCCAATAGTCGACGAAGGCCTGGGCACCGGCGCCTTCGGGGGCCAACAGCTCATGCGGTACCTGGTTCTGCAGATCCCGCAGCTGCAGGCCGTACAGATCCAAAAAGCGGCGATTGGCATCTAGAATGCGACCAGCCGGATCGGTAAAGAACGCCGCCTCACTGCTGGAAAGGAAGTTCCTATAGAACAACGCCATCTGCTTGAGTGATTGCAAACGGTTGGCGGCCGAGCGGCACAGCACGGTTAGGCCGTCGGCGTCGCGGACAAACACCACTTCTAGAGGCCGCCCTGCGACCGAGAAGCCGTAGCGCGTGTGCACCTGTCCATAGGTGAGGGTGGCCACGTGCTCGCGAAATGCCGTTTGGCTGGGCGGGTCGAAGAGGGCAAAGAAGTCGGTGGTCACAAGCGCCCCAGCCACCTCGGTGAGCGCAGCCTGACCCTCCAACACCTGTCCAGCGGGTGAGAGGCGCAGGCGACACCAAGGTTCCAAGTCGACCAGCAACACCCCCGAGGGAGCTTTTCGGCCCGCGACGCTTGCCGCAAAGGGCGCCACCGGCATGGACGTGCCGTGGGCCGCCCACAGCTCGGCAAACTCGGCGGCCGTAAGTCTATCCAGCGGCAACGGCTGCAACCGCGGCCCGGCAACATCCAACGCGGCCAAGGCCACGTCGGCCAGATGCGGATCGAGCTGCGTACCCGCCACGGTTCGGAGTAAGGCCAAGGCTTCAGCGTGCGGTACGGCACGCCTGAAGGCACGGTCATGGGTGAGGGCATCGTAGGCATCGGCGTAGGCCAACACGCGCCCCATCAGGGGAATCTCCTCACCCGCAAGGCCGCGCGGATAACCGCGACCATCATAATGTTCGTGGTGCGACGCCGCCGGAAAGGCCAAATGGGAGAGCGCCTGCACTGAGGCCAGGAGCTGCACGGTGTCATCTGGATGCCGGCGCATTGCCACCCATTCTTCGACAGTCAGTGGACCGCTCTTGGCGAGCAGCTTACGCGACACGCCCATCTTGCCGATGTCATGCACGAGCCCCGACCACAACGCATCGACGCCGCTGACCGCGCCACTGCCCAAGGCTCTGGCGATCTCCTGCGCCAGAATGCCTACCCGCGTCGAGTGCAAAGCGGTGTACGAGTGTTTGGCGTCAGCCACGCGCGCGAAGATCCATAACAGCTCGCTCGTAAGCCCCACCTCAGACCAAGCGTCGAGATCTTGGGGCAGATAGTCCAACTCGTGCACCAACGCCTCCAGGCCGGCGTCGGTCATCAGCTCAGGAAGCAGCGTGGGCGCGGCCCGAAGCATGGCCCAACCTGCGTCGGCCACCGCTTGCGGCCAGGCCTGCGCCTGACGTGCGACCATTAATGCGGCTGCGTGGGCATTCAGTTTGTCGGCCGCGAGCCGGTGCTGGCGGCAGCTAACGTCCAGCGTATCGGCCAACAAAATAATGGAGGCCTCAACAGCCACCTCGGCGCCGCGCTTGCCTGCCGGAAAACCTTGGCCATCCACGCGTTCGTGGTGGTCGGCGATGATAGGCAAAAGGGGGCGAAACAACGCAAAGGGGGCCAACAGCCGAGCGCCGAGGGCTGGATGGCTTTGCGACTCCAAATCGGCAAAGCCACGACCGGCGGCATGCACCACGTGGTCAGGGAGGCCAACGGTGCCGACGTCGTGCAAGAGTCCCGCGGCGTAAAGCAAGCCCGGATCCGGGTGATGCAGTGCCTGCGCCAAGCGTTGCGCCAACACCGCCACCCGCGAGGCATGTGTAAGCTTTTCGCCCTCGTCGTAGTCGAGCGCCTGCGCCAGGGCGCGAACCAGGTCGTTAAAGAGGGCGCGCTTGGTGAAAGCCATCAACACTTCCTGCTCGGGCCGTCTGGTCAGGCCTTCGGAACCATGTAGACCCCCTCCAGGGTATCAACGCCGCACACGAGGTTGTCGATCCAATCGATGAAGCGTGCCACCATCGGTTTGCCCTTGATGATGGCACCATGCTGGGGTGCGATGATGTCAACCTCTAGGGTGCGTACCATTGCCGCCCACAGCTTAAAGGCCTTGGGCGAAGGCATGTAGCGCCGATGAAAACCTTCCATGTAGCGAATGTGGCCGTCGAAGTCGGGTACCTCGGCGTACGGTTGACCCAACGATGCGCCCAGGTCGCCGGTGTAGAGTATCTTGCTCACCGGGTCGTAGACCTGAAAGTTGCCCGGGGAATGTAAGAAGTGGGCTGGCAACAACGTGATCGGCGTGCCGCCCACAGTCACAACCATGCCGCCATCAGGGATGGGCGTGATCCGTTTGACCACCAAGTCGTCGATACCGAAGTGTGGAATGAACCGCAGCCAGAGTGCCGATAGATAGGCCTTGGCATCGGTGACCATCAACCAGCCATTGGCAGCGGCGATAATGTCGGGATCTTGGTGTGAAAACAGAATGTGCTTTAGACCGGAGATCGGCACCAGCGTCGCAGTTTTGGCGAACAGCTGAGTGTAGATTTTGTGGCCGCCCGGATCGAGCAGCAACGCTTCTCCATTGGCAATGATGAGGTGCTGATTGGCCTGCACCATCTGGCCGCTCGATAGGTCGTCAAACATGACATTTTTGTGACCGTTTGCGTCAAAAAGCGTCTGCATCGACACGACTCCGTGGTGACGGCTAGCTGAGGATCTTCTTTACGTCTTCGGCAGCCCGCGACAGGTCGAGAAAAATGAGTCCGAGTTTGGCTTCCTTGCGCGCCATCGCCAGTAGCACGGCGTGTGGCCCAGCCTGCATCAGCACAACGTAGCCGGATGACCCACGCACAAACAGTTGCTCCAGCTGGCCCCGTTTCAATTCGGTGGACGTGCGCGCGCCCATGGCTAACAGCGCTGCACTCATCGCGGCGATTTGCGTCTCTTCCAACCCTTGCGGCAGGGCACTGGCAATGATCAAGCCGTCCTCGGAGACCACCGCGCATGCTTCAACGTCGCCTGACGAGGCCTTGAGGTTGTTCAAAGCAGTATTTAGAGCTTCGGTACGCGACATTCTCGTGAACTCCTTCGTAACATGCTCATGGGGGTTGCCCATGAGAGTCGAATCCATCTTTGTGCCATGCGGCCACCGGTGCCCGAGCTTGCCAGGACCTAGTGAAGATAGGAACCGTTCTCGGCAACAGCAACAAACCTGCTGAAAAGCCAACGCAAATTGCCCTGGAAAAGCATGCAGATCACGTTGACACAGCCTAAATCGGCCTGCTACTCCCCTTGCACCTGTGCCGAGGGTGTCTTGCCTATCGGCGACGCAGATGCAGGAGATGTTCGATGGCGGAGCAAACGTCCCAAACCGATCGCCGGAACCCCAACCCCGCAGAGCTGATTGCGATGCTTGAGGCCAAGTTCAAGGACAGCCCTGAGAAGGCCGCCGATGAGCTCGCGCACGCCTACCTGGCCAATGGTCGGCCCAAGGACGCCATCAAGGTTTTAGCGCGCTTCGTGAACGGCGGCACCAACGTGGATCGCCAGCTGCTGCTCGCCCAAGCGTGGTTTGACAGCTTCGACATGGACCGCTCGGCAACGATCCTGCAAGAGGTCGAAAAGAAGACCAATCTTGAGCGCAACATGCGCGCGCAGTTGCTGCTCGGCCAATTGGCCTACGAAAGCGGTAAGTTGGATGAGGCCAAACGTTACCTGAAACAAGCCTACCAGCTCGATCCGCAAAGCCGCCGCGCGGCCGAGCTGCTGTCGTCGTTGGGCGAGGAGGTCAAGGTGCCCGAAAACGAAGAGAATACCGTGCCCCCGCTGATCGGTTTTCATGCCTCGACGCTCAAGCCCGAATCGGCCGCCTCCGCCTTCCTGCAGGTGCTAGGTGGCTTGCTCATCGCCGGCATTATCGTCGGCGTCTACTACTGGCGCGCCAACGAGCGACACACGGCCAACGAGTTGGTCGTCAAGGGCTCACAGCTGATCACCGCGCACGATACCGCCAGCCTGAAAATGGCGGAGCGTAAGTTCCTCGAAGCACTGGAGCATGACAGCGGCAACCAGAATGCCGTCGCGGCGTTGGCTGAGGTGAGCGCTCTGTTATGGGTGGACCATGGTGTCGATGGTGCCAAAGAGAATACCGTCAAGTACCTGGAGATGGCACGCGACGATAACAACGAAAAGGTCGAGCGTTTCTCGGGCGAAGTGCTGTCGCTGTATGGCGAAGGCAAGTTCGACGAGGGCGAAGCGCTGGCTATCAAGGTCCTCGAAAAAGGTGGCGTGTCCGAGCGCATGTACCTGGGCCTAGGCATCACCGAGCGCGGCGCCAACAAGGGCAAAATCGGCCGCGACAACCTCCGCCGTTCATACGAACTGAAGACCGATGTGCCTATTTATGCGCTGTACACCGGCAATGCCTACGATGAAGACAACGATGACGGCAATGCCAGCTTCTACTGGAACACCGCGGCGGCACGTAACGTCAATTACGTCGCGGCTGTGGCTGCGGCGGTGGTGGCCCGGAGTCGCAAGGGCGAGGACCCTGCGCGGTTGCACAAGGAGCTCGATCGCTTGCACGGCTTGGGCGACGAGAACCTTGGTAAGCGTGATTTAGCAGCCATTGAGCGCGCTCGCGCCGTGGTCTTCTACCAAGAAGCCAAGTTGAAGGACTCATGGGCTGCGGCCGATCGGGCGATGGCGTTGGTGGGCCCAGAGCTTGCCACGTTGTACATCCGCGGCCTCGCCAAGATCGCGTCGAAGGACGTCGACGGTGGTTTGAAGGACTTGGAGGCCGCGCACAACAAGGCGCCGCTGGCGCTGCGTTACTTGTACGACCTGGTGGATGCCTACGTGGACTCCAAGAAGTTCGACAACGCGCTGGATACGCTGAAGGGCGTGGCCGACAAACTCGCCGAAGACCCCAGCTACCAAGTCCGCGTGGGCGACGTTTACCTCGCCAAGGGCGACTTCAACGCCGCTCGTGCCACTTACGCGCACGCGCTTGAGATGTGGGACGAGTATCCCGAAGCGTTGTTGGGCACCGGCAAGACCTACTGGCGTGAAAAGAAGTACGAAGAAGCCTCCAAGTGGTTTGAACGCGCAGTGGATGCGCGGCAGAAGTTCCCCGATGTCTACGTTGCGGTAGGCTTCATGTGGGCCGAGCAGAACGTGCCGATCAAGAATGCCAACGACCAACTCGATCACGCCGAAAAGCTGATGATTGGACAAGCATACAGCATGGCGAGGATGGAGAAGTTCTACGCCAGCGTGATCGAAATGATGAACAAGGCCAAAGGCGGTGTTCCGTTCGCGAAAGAATGGGATACGCGCCGAGATACGCGCCGCAAAGCTGCAGCTGGCGGCTGAGCTGACGCTACCGTTCACCCCCCGCCAATCAGGTAGTACTAGCCCACCGGCTTCGGCCGCGGCCGGGCGTTCAATCCGAGTTGCTTGAGCTTGAGCTTGAAGGTGCGTAGCGGCATGCCGATGAGCTCTGCCGCTCGGGCTTGATGGCCAGCGGTGGCCTGCAGGGCGTCGATGATGCGCGTGCGTTCGAGTTTGCGTAGCTCGTCGGCCAAGGCCGGCCGGGGAGTGTCTCGGTGTGATGTCGCGGCAGCGCCGAGGTCACAGCGATCTCCCCTTGATGTAGGTTCTGCTTTGTCGGTCGTCGGTACGTCAGGCATTTGCCCCTGATCGAGCGCAAGGTGATGCACCTTCAATTCGCGATCGCTCACGACTGCGGCGGCAAAGTCGATGACGTTCTTGAGCTGTCGGATGTTTCCGGGCCACGGATGCTGGCTCAGAGCCTGGATGGCGCCTGGCGACAGCGTCGGCGGTGTGCGGCCCATTTTCTTTGCGGCCAGTTGCAAGAAGGTGCGTGCCAAGATCGGGATTTCCACCGGGCGCTCGCGTAGCGGCGGCAACGTCAAGCGGGCGGCGCTGAGGCGGAAGAACAGGTCTTGGCGGAAGCGTCCTGCGCGTACTTCGGCGGGAAGATCTCGGTGGGTGGCGGCAATGACGCGCACGTCGACGTGCAGTGTTGTCGAGCCGCCGACGCGCTCGAACGACTGTTCCTGGAGGATGCGCAGGAGTTTCGCCTGGAGCTCGGGGCTCATCTCGGAAATCTCATCGAGCAGGAGGGTGCCGCCGTCGGCGAGCTCGAACCGGCCTTTGCGCTGCTGGACGGCGCCGGTGAACGACCCCTTCTCATGGCCGAACAGCTCGGATTCGAGGAGCGTGGCGGCGATGGCGGCGCAATTGACCTTTATGAACGGCTTGTCGGCCCGTCGGCTGTGCTGG
>JAKLEG010000126.1 GCA_022703175.1 Myxococcota bacterium
AATCAGGCCGCAACTGACAGTCCGGATCTGCGTGGTGCGAGTCTCCTAGGGAGGCATCACCCGCGCCGGGCGGCATGCCGAGCCTCGGGGTATCATAGACGCAACCACCGACGCCAAGCGCGTGGCCGAACGCAAGCAACCACCCGAGGACGTTTGCCTTCCGTCGCATCGCCCACCTCTCTGACACAGGTTTTGGAAGCTTATCGCGTTGGCTCGCAACTGCAAGCCGCCGAATTTTCTATGTCATTGAGTCGAGTTAGCGCGCCTGTAGCGACAGGCGTAGCTCCACAAAATCGCGGTAACGGTCGGGCGGCAGAAAATAGAAGACACGGTTGCCAAAGCGCAGACAATCACCCAGCCCCAAGGTCACGGGCTCCCGCGGGCGCAAGCGTCGGCCGTTCACGTAGGTGCCGTTGGACGAGCCCCGATCTTCTAACACCACGCGCTGTTGCTCGGCGTCGATGTACAACGCCGCATGCAACGAGGAAATGCGCGGGTCTTGCAGGACCAAGTCGTTGCGTTTGGCACGCCCAATACAGATGTAAGGAGCCTGGTTCTCAAAGCCCTTGGCGACAAAATGCACGTGTGCGGTATCACTCACCAGGGTCTGCAGTGCGCTCAAGTCATCAATCGGCCCCAGGTCGCGAGCCGCCATTTCGTCGCCCAAGTGCGACACGTGGGTGTTCCAGCCCATTTTGTGAGCCCGCGCGACGATCTCTTTGACGGACAGGGGTCGCGCCTCTACCAACACCGGATGCAGCGCCGACACCCGCGCCTGCTCCGACAGGGCGACTGCATGGCGATTGACCTCGTCGGCAATGGTGATCACGTTGGTTGAGTAACCCAAGGGGGGTGCACCTCTCAAGAAAATGGCCACGCCTGGACCGGCTTCTGGTACCATCCCAACCGCAGTCAGCACACTGCCGAGCCGCCCACAGGGCAAAGGGGTTGTATGAGTCGGGTCAATTTCATCACGCACAAGGGCAAACAGATCCTGGAGATCGACCTGTCCAAGTGCGATGAGCACGGCGTCGTGTCGACCATCGCCGAGGCACGGCTGGTGATCAGTCGACAACCCAAAGGTTCGCTGTTGACCCTCACCAACGTGGCCGAGTCGATGTACAACGGTAAGGTTCGCGACGCCTTGCACGAGTATGCCACCGCCAACAAGCCGTACGTGAAGGCCGCGGCGTTGATCGGCGTGTCGGGTCTACGTAAGGCGATGGCCTTGGCGCTCATCGCCATTACGGGTCGGCGCTTGATGCTGTTTGATACCCTCGAACAAGCCAGAGATTGGCTTACGGCCCAAACGTAACGCTGAGGTAAAACCATGGGACGGGTGAAGTTCATCACGCAGGCCGGCAAAGAGATTCTGGCTATCGACATGTCACAGTGCGACGCCATGGCGTTTCGCGCCGTGGCCGCCGAAGCTCAACCGTTGGTCGCCAAGCAAGGCACCAAATCGCTGTTGACGCTGACCAATCTCACCGGGGTAGGTCTCGACGCAGATACGCGTGACGCCATCCGCGAGTTCATTGCCGAGAATAAACCGTTCGTAAAAGCCTCAGCCTTATACGGTGTGTCAGGCATTGGACGCGCGGTTGGCTCAGCCCTCATCGCGGCCACCGGCCGGCGCATGAAGATCTTCGAATCCGAAGGCGAAGCGCTCGCGTGGCTGGCTACCCAGGACTGACAGGTGTCGAAGTCGGCACGTGGGTCGCCGCATGGTACGAGCTACGAACCAACGGCCCCGCTTCGACGTGTTTGAAACCGCGCGCCAGCGCGGCTTTGCGCAACTCGGCAAACTCTTCAAGCGTGTAGAAGCGCGCAATCGGTGTATGTTTGATCGTCGGATTGAGGTACTGCCCGAGCGTAATCACATCGCAGTTCACGGCGCGTAGCCGATCCATAACATCGGTAAGCTCGCTGAGCGTTTCACCCAAGCCCACCATCACGCCACTTTTGGTAATCAAGCTCGGCGCCGATGCTGTGCGATAGGCGTCGGCCCGCTGCAAAAGCTGCATGCTGCGCTCGAAATCACCACGCGCGCGCAGCTTGGGGAACAGTCGGGGCACGGTTTCGGTGTTGTGGTTCAACACCTCCGGGCGGGCGTCGAGCAGCGCCTGCAACGGTTCCACGTTCCCCATAAAATCGGGGATCAACACCTCGATACGGGTGCCCGGATTAAAGCGTCGAATCGCGGCGATGGTATCGGCAAAGTGGCTGGCGCCGTAGTCACTGAGGTCGTCGCGGTCGACGCTCGTCACCACGGCGTGCGCGAGCTGTAGGTGCTTTACGGCGGCGGCGACGTTTTGTGGTTCGTCGGGGTCGGGTGGCAGCGGCCGACCTTTGGTCACGGCGCAATAGCGGCAGTTGCGCGTGCAAATGTCTCCCAAGATCATGAAGGTCGCGGTCTTGTGTCGCCCCCAACACTCCCAAATGTTGGGGCAACGTGCCTCTTCGCAGACCGTGTGCAGCTTGAGCCCGCCCAACAGCCCGTCGACTTCTTTGAAGGCGTCGTTGCTCTGGATTTTGACGCGCAGCCACTCGGGGCGCCGCGCATTCTTGCCGCGCGCCGGAATGCCAATTTGTACTAGATCACTCATAGGAACTTCCTTACGTCAGTCGCACCGGCCTCGGCCAGTGCAGTCCACAGCGGCAACGGTGTTGCCTGTGCCACGGTCAGCTTACGCCCCAGTGCTGCTGCAGCATGCTCGGCCAAGCGGCTCATCACTTCGTCCAAGGGCGGCTCATAACCTAGCTCGTGACCCAGCGACGTGACGCCCCGATCGTGGATACCGCACGGGACAATGAGCTTGAAGCCAGGCAGATCGCGCGCGATGTTGAACGCAAAGCCGTGTAACGTCGTCCAGTTGGCGATGCGCACACCCACCGCGCCGATTTTGTTGTTGTTCACCCAAATCCCACGCAGTCCGGGCACGCGTGCTGCCGTGATTCCGTAGCTGTGTGCGGTGCGGATCATCGTTTCTTCCAGCGCCGTGACGTAGCGCTGAATGTCGCGCTCGCCTTCTTGCAACCCCACGATCGGATAGCCCACCACCTGCCCAGGGCCATGGTAGGTGACATCGCCGCCGCGGCCGGTGGCGAACAGCTCCACGCCTTGTGCGGCCAGCTCGGCCCGCGAGGCGAGCAGGTGCTCGGTGCTGGCGTTTTTGCCGAGCGTCACCACCGGCTGATGTTCCAACAAGAACAGTGTGTCGGCATGTGTGCCGGCTTGCACCTCAGCATGACGCTGCTCTTGCAACGCCAACATTGGGCCGTATGGCACCCGACCCATCCGTTCGAGCAGAAGCGGTCGCGCGCAGGCACTTTTGAGCGGCTCGGTCATGGCGTGGTTCTTATGCCAGATCGGCGTCGGTTATCCCCTCCAAGGATGCCTTCACCTTGGCCATGAACTGATCGGCCACCGAACCATCCACCAAGCGATGGTCGAACGACAACGACAAGAAGCCGCGCGGTCGGATGGCGATCATATCATCCACCACCACCACGCGTTTTTCGATGGCGCCCACGCCCATGATGGCCACCTGTGGTTGGTTAATAATTGGGAAGCCAATCGTCGAACCGAACACGCCAGGATTGCTGATGGTGAAGGTGCCGCCAGCCACCTCTTCGGGTTTGAGTTTTTTGGTGCGTGCTCGCTCGGCCAAGTCGGCTGCGCGTTTGGCGAGACCCAAGAGATTCAGCTCGGAGGCGTTGTGCATCACTGGGACAATCAACCCCCAGTCCAACGCCACGGCCAAGCCCAGGTTGACGTTCTGATGATAGATGACCTTCTGGCCATCCAACGACGCATTCAACGTCGGAAATGCCTTCAGCGCTGTCACCACCGCTTTGGTGATGAAGGCCGTGTAGGTGAGCGGCACGCCGTGCTCTTTAAGCCAGCTCGCCTTGTATTTGGCGCGCATGGCTTGTGCCGCGCTGTAATCGACTTCCCAGAGGGTTTGCACATGCGCCGCGACCAGACCATATGTTCGGCGATCTTGGCGCGCATCGTGGACAGCTCCTCAGTGCGATCTCCCTCCATCGGCCGCGGGCGATACGAGGGCGGCACTTCATGCGCAAAGGTTGCCCCCACCGTGCCGTGGCCCTTGTCGGGAGCCGGCAGCAAACCCACGCTCGACGCCGCCACTGGCCCTTTTTCGACCACGGCCAGGATGTCTTCTTTGGTGACCCGCCCACCCAAGCCAGTGCCGGCAATGGTGGCGATATCCAGCTTGTGCTCGGCCGCGATGTTGCGCACGAGCGGCGAACTCTTGACCCGGCGGCGCTCGTCGGCCGAGGTCACAACCTGCGATGTTGTGGAGCTGGAGGTGTTTGGGGTAGCGGCCGGGGCTGACGTTGGCATAGGTGTTGGCGCTACGTTGGCTGCGGCGGCTGGAGCTGCGGCAGGGGGCTGCGCCACGGTGGCGTTGGCTGGTACTGCGAGCACGCTTTCGCCCGCTTCCCCGACGATCGCCACCACGGTGTTGATCGGCACCGTTTGTCCAGGCAATACCTTGATCTCCAACAGCACGCCGGCTACCGGCGAGGGGATTTCGGCATCTACTTTGTCGGTCGAGATCTCATAGAGTGGCTCGTCGCGATTGACTTTTTCGCCCACCTTCTTGAGCCAAGTGGTCACCGTTCCTTCGGCGATCGATTCTCCCATTTGCGGCATTCGGACTTCGTGGGCCATCACACCTCTCCTTGTCGTCAGCGCGTCAAAGTGTGTCTAGCAACGTTTTTACGCAAGCCCAAGCGGCGACTGCCGATAATAATCATGAGGAGAGACGACCAGTTAGGTGCGATTTTGGCCCACATGTAGGTGCCTAAAAGCACGGCGGTGGGCGGCTCAAGAGTGGCTTTGACGTCTTGCGTTGTGGCAGAATTGCAACGAACAAGGTGGTTAATAGGATGAAGGGTGTTCACACTTCCCCGACCGCAGGCGTCACCTCTGAGGTTTCCCGTGCCGGCGTGGGTGAGGGCCAGTGGTACACCATTGAACGGGGTGACACGCTTTACGGCTTGGCGCGTCGCTTCAAGGTCCCAGCCAAGGCACTTGTTGCCATTAATGAACTCGACGATCCCAACCGAATCTATGCCGGCAGCCGGCTGTGGATTCCAAGGCCCGCGACGGCCACCTCGACAGTCACGGTCAACCAGAAAGCCGCTGCCGCCGACCCGCAGGCACACGTCGATCAAGCAAGCGATCCCAACCAGGCCAAAGCCGAAGCCGTTACCAACACCAACTTGGCCTTAGGCCTGATCCAGAAAGGCCTCGCGCGCCCAGCCTCGGTGGGCCCGGGATTGGCCGGCAACCTGGGCCACTCGCACGACCCCAAATCGAAGCTGGCGCCCACGCAGGAGGCCGATGTCGATGTATCTGTGCCGTCGTTGGCCGCCAAGACGACACTGGACCCCGCGACGACCGATGTCGCAAACGAAAGCGGCGAGGTCGACGAGAGCAACCCGGTCGACGAGACCGACGCGAGCAGCAGCACCGACGACAAGCCACTGACCAATGGTGAGGGTGTGGCGGCGCGTTGGACTGGCCGAGCCTTGGCGGTTGGACGCTGGTTGGTCAAAGAAAACGATGAGATCCGCATCTACCACAAGGATCAACCCGAGCTTGTGCACAAGGTGGCCAAAGGCGCGGATGGCCAGTTGTTAAGCGAGAAGCAGCTCGGCACGAGCGTCGACCTGGTGACCCGCATCATCCTGCCGGAAGATTCGCAGATCAGTAACGATAGCGACCGTAAGAAAACCACCCTGGAGCTGCAAAAAGACAAAGCGTGGGTGTTTTGGGCCGAAACCACTGGCAATGCGGCGCTTACCGCCAATTTCGATAGCTACTTTGGCCCTGAAGATGAGCGGGGCAAGCGTACGCTCGGTGCGCAGGCAGAGCTGACCTATTCGCTGCTCGTGCCGCACCGCCTGCCTCCCAAAAAGAACAAGCTGTCGATGAGCCAGATGGTGGCCACGCAGACCATCGACTTGCCGCTTACCGCTAAGCGCGCGTTGAAGCTTTTGCCTGGCTCGCAATTCACGCTCAAGCCCAACGCCAATGCCAGTGCCGCGCTCTCGCAAGGTGATAACAAGGTAAGCCTTAAGGGTTCGCGCAACAGCACTCTCACCATCGATCGCCTTGAGGGTAGTCGTGCCAAGGCCGCGTTCACCTACGACGTCGAAGTTGAATTTGACGCGGCAGGCAAACGCGTCACAGAGGCTAACGAGGACGGTAAGGGCGCCAGTCATCTCAGCGGCAAGGCGGCTTACAAGCGCACGATCACGGTTCGTAAGACCTTCATGTTAGATCTGGCCAAGCCGGACGCACGCCGCGCCTACGAACGTTTGGTCGGTGGTAGCCCCGGCCGCGCCGAAGAGTTGTGCGATACCGCCGGGTCGGGTGTCACCCGCCTGGGCGAGGAGAGCTCGACCCGGAATACCGAGGTCGAATTCGGGGTGAACGGCGAACGCGCAGGCTATGCGCCAAGTCTTTCGATGACGCACACGGCCAAGGTCGAAACCAGCATCAGCACCGAGTCCGATGGCAAGGTGCGGGTGGTGATGACGCCTGAAGGCACCTGGGGATTTGAAGCAGGCACCACCTTTGCTCAAGCCGATGTCGAGAACGCACCAACCTACCGTCTAAACGTTACGGCCAAACACGAGATGGGACTCGGTGCCGGTGGCGAAAGTGTGGTGTTAGAACTCGCCAAACCCGGAGTTCGCGAGGCACTTAAGGCGTTGCGCGCGGGCAACGATGCGCTGTTGCGCGAGTTAATCTCGCGAGGTGCCGAAGGCGTGCTGTACACGCCCGGCGAAAAGAAGATCGACACCAACTACGGCGTAGACGTCGGCGACACCTTGCACTCGCTCACGTTGACCCTCACGACCAGCGAAGGTGAAACTGCCTCGATCGACGTGGACGACGAAGCCAAAACTGCCACGGTACAAATTGAACACACAGACGAACAGTTCGTCGCCGCGAAGCTTGTCGGAGCTGTGACCCCAGAGGTCAAGCTCAACACCGGCAAACAGAATCGCAAAGCCGTTCAGAAACGCACCGACGTTTTCAAGCTCGACCTCACCAAACCTTTGGCGCTGGCTGCGTACCAAGCGCTGCGGCGCGGCGACTTGGTGCTGTTGAACGCTGCCATCAACTCGGCTCCGATCGAGGGCATCGACTACAAGTGGCTCGCGATCCGTGACCAACGTACAACCAACTCCGACCTGGACATCACGAACACGGTGCCCGGCCGCGAAGACAACCTCACGTTTGGGCGCACGCGGGACTGCGACATCCAAGCGGAGTCGCTGACCGACGGCAAATTCAAGGTCACGGTCACGCGCTACACCTCCGACAAGGCGACCGTGGGAACTGCGAAGGACCTGCTGAGTCACGATGGCGTGAAGAAGCCGCACGGATCGGTCTCGGGCTTAAGTCTCAAGGTCACCGACGCCGCCAGCCGTGGCTCCAAAACCATCACCACGTATGTGTTCGATCCGACCCGACCCGAGGCGACCAACGCCTTGATGTTGGCTGCTGGCGGTAATTTGGCGCTCGCCGATGCCATGGCGAAGGACCCCAACAGTGGGGTCACTGGGCGCGTCACCGACGACGCTAATTGGTGGGGAAACAAGCTCACAGGCGGTTTGGACCTGACCTTGTCCTGGGGCGGCTCGTTGGGCCTGTCGGCGTACAACGAGCGTATTCCGCAAAATGAGAACCGCGCCGTGTTGGCCACCGAGGTGAATGCCAAAGCGAAAGAAGCCGGCAAAACCGTGGTCTGGTACGCGTTGGGTGGCAGCGCACAGGTTGGTTACTCGGCGAGCGTTGAAGCCGGACCGGTGTCGACGGGCGTCGGTACCAGTGCAAGCTTCGACTACAAGCTGGTCATCCCCTCCACCACGCAAAAGGGAGTGGTGTCACCGCTCAAACTGCTACCCACCAATTGGCAGTTGGCCGAGGCCTTGCCTACGGGCACCGAAGCCGCGCTGTCATTAACGCGCACCGCCACCGCAAATGTCTCAGCGGGTCAAAACGCCGAGGTAAGTGCGGGGCCATTCAAGTTTGGCGCCAAAGCGGGACACACGGCCCGGGTTGAACGCATCCGCAATTCCGACATCGCCTTTTATCGGTTGGGCGATCGCCGCAGCCGCTTGGTGTTGTCGACCGATCTGGCATGGACGGTGACAAGCGCGCTGACCGCGGAAATCAATGCCACGCTGGATGACACCAAAGTGAAGGCGCCCGACCCTTCGGCCAACAAGGCCTTAAGCTGGCTCGACCGGCGCCGCAAAACGGTGCTGATGCGCATCGCACAGATTCTGCAGGCCGAGCTGGAGCTCAAGCTCTCAGGCATTGAGACCTCCTCCGACAACCGCGTGGCGGTAGATTTCGATTTCGCCGATGAGCAAGCGCGCGTCGACTTCGATCAAATGCTGGTTTTCTGCTTGCGCGACCCCAAAGAGTTCAACAAATCGAGCTTGCCTGCGAGCCAAATGCTGAAGCAGCTCCAAGCCGCCAGCGCGAAAGCCTCCGAAGAGCTGACAGCTACCGCCGAAACGCCGAAGCCTACGGGTGGCCAGGTGGTCGGCCGCTATCGTAAGAAGGCCACTTCGTCGGCCGCCCCTGGCGTCCGGCTGTCGCTGGGCGGCTTTGAGCTCGTCAACAATCAAGCTGCGCGCGAAAGCTCAGTGGCAAGCCTGGAGACGCCTGAGGGGCGCCAAGATCGCATCATCGAGAGCTTCAATCGCTCGAAGGGCGGCCTCCTCAAATCGGGGAGCATTCGTTGGGAAACCGTGGCCAGCCGTGATACCGCGACCCAAGCAGAAAAGCTCTACCTGCATCTGCATCTTTCGGATTTGCACGACAAATGGACGAGCAAAGGCGAGGTGGAGGGCTTCCAGGCCTTTGTCGCGGCAATGGGGCGCACCCCTAAGAAGAACTTCGTCAAGAAGACCAAGTTGGATTTTTGGGATCGTCTGAACCCAGCGATCCATGGCGACACCACCACCAACGCGCAGTTCTCGTTTAGCTACGACTTCTTCAAGATCGCCGGTGCCGCAAGCTACGACGCGGTGGTAGATCTGTATGCCGAAAAGGCCGCGTTGATCTCCCATGAGCCGGCCAAGCGATTGTACGCAAGCTCCGATCCGAAGCTCCGTGCCGAGGCCCAAGCGACGCTGCGGCGCTACACTCGATCCACCGACGAAGAAGAAAAGCGCCAGCTCGAAAACGACTATCGGTTCATCGGCGGCCGCGGCTATCTGCGCGAAGAAGCTGAAGAATTCGACCAGGCCGAGCAAGTAGCCAAGCTCATCGGCAGCCTCAAAGAGGCCGCCGCGGTGAAGGTGGCCTATGTCAACGCGCTCGACCCAAGCACCGCGTTGCCGGCGCAAACGGCCGTGGCTCAGCAGTTCCTCACCGGTTTCGCCGAGCTTGGGCGCCATGCGGGTTTCGAGTTTTACACCGTGATGGCCACGCTGAAAGCGTTAGCGCCGGGCGATGAAGTGAAGCTGCATCAGCTGTCGATGAAGGG
This sequence comes from Myxococcota bacterium, assembly GCA_022703175.1. Taxonomy (GTDB): domain Bacteria; phylum Myxococcota; class XYA12-FULL-58-9; order XYA12-FULL-58-9; family XYA12-FULL-58-9; genus JACRCV01. Next base: position 9,549 of record JAKLEG010000126.1, read on the forward strand.
CGCCAAAGAGCAAGTGATGATTGAAGTGCCGGTGAGCGACGGCGTCACCTTGCCCTCCGAGCTCGACAAGCCAGCGTTTCAGCCCAGCGCCATCGACGCCGCGGTGCCCAAGGTCAGCATCCCGGTGCCGAAATTCAACATCGCGCCGCAGCGTTGGGCGCTCCCTGGGGCGTTGTCGGTGGCCGGGCGCACCCCCGACGCCTTGGTGGCACAACCGGGTGACTCTGCCTACGCACGGGCGACCCGAGCCATGGCCACGAGCCACTTCGACGAAGCCTTGGTGGCCTTGCGGGGCGCGGGCTCTAGCAGCAACGAGGTGCAGGTCCTCAACTTGCTGGCGCAATGCCACATCGCGCGCGGTGAGTACGACGAAGCGATCAAGGTCCTTGAAGGTCTCGGTCACGAGAATCGAGGCGACGCCACCACGGCGTTGTGGCTAGGCTATGCGTACACCCGCGCGGCTGAGCTGTTGGGCACGTCGCTTGCGGAGCCGGCCGTGGCCATCAAGATGCGCGCCGCCTTAGACAACCTGTTGCGCGCGCGCAACCAGGCGATGGATCGGGTGGAGCCGGCCCAGGCGCTGTTCGAGCTTTATCTACGCCTGCCTGCGAACCTGGGCGGCGGCATCGAACGCGCCCACGAAGTGGCCAACACCTTGCGCGCGCGGCAACCGTTAGCCGGGCGCATCCTGTTGGCTCGCTACTACGAGCAACGCGGCAACATGGTCAGCGACGCCGATCAAAAGAACGGCCTGTACGCCCAGGCCGAAGGCGAGCTGAAGGCCGCTGCTGCCTTGCAAGAGGATGATATTGGCGCCGAGCTCGAACTGGCCAGCTTCTTCAGCCGCCGCGGACGTTCGCAAGATGCCGATGAAACCCTGGCCCGCGTACGCGACAAGGCAAGCCAGGTGCCGCGCGTTTGGCTCGCCGAGGCACAGATGCTCTTTGATGCAGGCCGCGACCTCAGCAAGGCTGAATCACTCATAAAACGCTATCAAAGCGCCAGCGTCGGCAGTGATGATCCACCGCAAGTTGCCGCCGACGCCTTACTCGCCAAGGTTCAAAGCAAACTGGGCACCGCTGGCTCCGGCGACTGAGCCGCACAAGCCGCGCCGTTTTTTTGACGCCCTAGGCTCCCCGAGTCATCCTCGACGCTGCGCCACCTGCCTGATGGCGGGTGTTACCTCGGAGGATGTCATGAGCTGTCGCGATCCGTTCGATTTTGACATCGATGTCGACATTTCCCCGCTGCTCGACCGTTGCGAGGGCCCGACGTTCATTGATGCCCGTTGGTATGAGCTGGTCGCCACCCGCGACAACCGCGACCCGGCGGTGCAGGCCAAGCTGGAGCAAGTCTTCGAAAACATTATGCTGCGCGCCCAATGGAGCGCCACCCAACGGCGCGCCTTCGATCGCCGTCGCGCCGTGCGTGTGCCGTTGTTGTCCCGCCTGATGGCGAATGACGGCTCTCACATGACCGCCTGCGATATCTCGCTGTCGGGATTACGTGCCTCCGGGCGTCCGACGGCCCCCATTATGGACATCGAGTTCAAGTTGCCGCACTTGAGGTTCCCGGTGGACGCTCGCGTAGAAGTGGTGAGCTACAAGGATAGTCCGGTGCTGCCGTTGGTAGGCCTGCGCTTTGCTTGGATCGATCGCCCATACGTCGAGGAGATTGCTCGTTACGTGGCCGGCAAGCGCGAGCGCCAATTGCACGCGGCGTAGATTGCGCCCTTTACTTCCGCTGGCCACGCACTTGCGGTGTCGACAAGGCCTCAAGGAGCCATTAGCCTAACGCGCCGTTGGAGGATGCATGCACCTGGCCCGACGTTCTTGGTTCGCTCTGACCTTGCTGGTCGCTTTGGCCTTGTTGCCAAGCGCAGCCCAAGCTGGCGAGTTGATCATCCGCGATGGCGGCAAACATGAGCGGCCAGCGACGCTGGATTTTACCGGCGGCCTGTGGGTGTTGGGTGACACCAGTTGGTTTGGCGGTGCCGTTTGGCTGTGTTTGCCTATCGTGCCGCAAGGTTTCATTCCGCCGCTGAACGACACCTTCAACCTGGAGTTTGGTCTGTGGTCGTTCTACTACCACCCCACGCGCAGCAATAACTACTTCGGCCTGACGCCAGCTGCGGGTGTGCGTTGGGATTTCCACTTGGCGCAGCAATGGACTGTGTTCGGCTCCGGAAAGCTCGGGTTCTTCGTGCCGTTTGGTAGTGATGCGCCGCGCTCTCATCTCGAACCCGCCTTTACGGTGGGGGCGTTGTATAAATATTCGAGTAAAACCTTTGTACGTCTGGAAACTGGCAACTTAGGCCTGTTTCAGGCTGGCGTAAGCCTGGTTTTGTAACCAGTTTGATGTCGCCGTGGCGCCGTTTGCCACCTGTTGCACCCCCAAGATAAGAGGTCGTCCATGAACAACTATGATGTTGTCGTGATTGGTTCCGGTCCGGGCGGTTACGTGGCAGCGATTCGCGCCTCGCAAAATGGCCTTAAGACTGCCATTGTCGAGAAAGATGCGAAGTTGGGTGGCACCTGCTTGTTGCGCGGCTGCATCCCTACCAAGAGTCTGCTGCACTCGGCCGATTTGCTTACGGAAATGAAAGAGGCCAAGGCGTTTGGCATCAACCCTGGCGACGTCACCGTGGACTTTGGACAGGTGCAAAAAGCCCGCGAGAAGGTGGTGGTGAAGAGCGCGGCGGGTGTTGCTTACCTGATGAAGCAAAACAAGATCGATGTACACGCGGGCTTGGGCAAGCTCATCGACAAGAACACGGTCGAGGTGCAGGGCGCTCAGGGCAACACGCGCTTGACGGCTAAGCAGATCATCTTGGCCACAGGCTCCGTGCCAAAGAGAGTGCCGTTTTTGAAAGTGGACGGCGTGCGCGTGCTCACCTCCGATGAGCTCTTGAGTATCAAGGCACCGCCCAAGTCGTTGTTGGTGCTAGGCGCGGGGGCCGTGGGTGTGGAGTTCGCTTCGGTGTTCAGCCGCTTTGGTAGTGTCACCACCATCGTGGAGATGCTCGACCATGTGCTGCCGATTGAAGACGAAGAGGTCTCGGTGGAGATGGAGAAGCTCTTGA
>JAKLEG010000127.1 GCA_022703175.1 Myxococcota bacterium
GGCCGCCTGGGCACTCGATTGGGTGTTTGATCGCCCAGAGGTGATCACCGCGCTCTCGGGCATGAACAGCGATGCGCAACTTACCGACAACCTGCAAATCGCCGCGCGCGCAAAAGCCCATTCATTAAGCGCCGCCGAACATGCGTGCCTCGCCGAAGCCGCGCGCCTGTACCGCAGCAAGCTCCAAGTCGGCTGCACCTCCTGTGGCTACTGCGAACCCTGCCCCCACGGTGTCGCCATCCCCGCGATCTTCAACCTCTACAACACAAGCGCGATGTTTGGCGAAACCGAGCGCTCCGCCGCCTGGTACCAACAGATGTTCGCCGACGCCGAAGCGGGCGCCGACCGCTGCACCGAGTGCCGCGAGTGTGAATCTAAGTGCCCGCAATCACTTCCCATTGTGGACAAACTCAAAGATGCACATGCGCTCTTGGGCCGACGATAATAGTGACTACTTACCTTCTTTAGCGAGTGTCCCGGCCTCCCGCACGAGCAGGTCGGCCTCGCTCTTACTCACGGTCACCGGCAACGCAAAGCGCGGCGTCACAACCAAGGCCAACTTCTCGGTGTGCGGATAAACCTTGAATGAGCCCAGCGCACCGCCCTCTTCACCCAAAAGCTCCAAGCTCAAAAGCGGCTCCCCGGCGGCCACGGCCTCCACCTGCTCCACGACGCGCAAGCGCAACAGCCGAGCCAAAAACTCGCGGGTGGTTTCGAGCTTGATATCCGGTGCCTCGGCGTCCACGTACGTGGCCATGCCGCCACCCGGGGCCGGCTGTTGCTGTACGCTGCGCGTTCCAAAGGCACCTTGCACCCGGAAGCTACGTAGCTTGGCCTCAGCCACGCCGGTGAGGTTGCGATCTACCAACGTGCCACCACCGTGCCTGAGCGCCGCGACCCGATCGGCCGGCAACAAAAAGACCTCGCCGTCACCACTTTGAACGTAGAAATCCCCAGTGCCAAACACCGTCTCCCCAAGCTTTATTACCTGCGCGGTGTCCCCGAGTTGCAACGTCAACGTCAGCTTAGGCTCGGTGAGCCCTAATCCAGCAAGCTTATCCGCCGGCAGCACTCCCAGCGAGCGACCCGCTTTGAGCGGCATCAGTTTGCCAAACAGGGCCTTCGCCTCCTCAGTGCCCGGATAGACGCGTGCTGGTTTCAGTGCGACAGGCTCGGTGGAGGGTGCGGTCTCGTTGGTGGCTGGCTTCGTGAGCGTTTGCGTTGTGACCTCCACCGCCTCGCCACGGCGTGCCACGCTCACCTGGTAACCCTCGTCTCGCCAGCTGACACGACTGAGGCGCTCGGCATCACCACCTATAATCACCGCCTGACTGCCGGTGGTATCTCGGGGAGATTTCCACGCTGCAAGCGCCAACCCCGCGGCCGCCACGGCCAATAGCGCATGTCCGTAGAGACTCCGGTCCATTAGCGCACCTCCTCTTTGCGGCGTGGCTTACGCGCAAGGAACAAGCCTAGGCCCAACACCAAGGTCGGCACCCCGAAGCTTGTGCCGTAAAACAACAGGCTGTCTTTGTCTTTCTTGTGCACAATCGGCACGTCTTTTTCGCTCTCGACCGTGCCGGCCAAATCCTCGTCGCCGCCCAAGAAGCGCAAAGCATCCATCACCAAGTACTGATTGCCAGCGTTACCAAGCACCAAGTCGCTCGCGACGTCGGCATCGGCGAACACCAGTGCGCGCATCGCATTTTTCGGATCGGCTTGGCTACCGTCTTGCATCGCCTTGACGTTCGGCTCCACCGCCGCGGCATAATCCAGCGGCACTTTCTTTTCTTTGCCGGCATCAAACAGGCCGTTGTGATTTTCGTCTAAGAAGCTGTCCGGCATAGCGCGCAGCGTGAAGGTCACCTTCAACTCTTTGTTACTCTCCTCCCGCTTGGAAATCGCTCCGGCGCCCAACAACACCGCGGCATAGCGCTCGCCCGCGCGCGACAAGGTGTTCACGGAGGGATGCGTGCCCACACGGTTGGTGATGACATCATAAGGGTTGTCGCCCCGATCCAAGCCGCGCACCCGCAACGTCTCATGCATCACGAGTGACTTGGACACCGTGACGTTCAACAGCGCGGTCAGCTCGTCGGCGGTGCTGCCTTGATCCGGGTCCACGAACAACCACAGCTTGCCACCCTGATTAAGGTAGGCTTTGAGCGACGCGACCTCTTCAGGCAAAAACGGCTCAGTGGGTCCAGCGATCACCACCAGCGCCGCATCTGCAGGCACGCGCATCCCGAGCCCTTCACCCAAGCCCAAGCGCTTGACCGTGAATCCCAACGCCTCGGCCGCCCCCTTCAGAGCACCCACCCCATAACGCTTGTCATCTCCCAACGGCGCGTAGTCCCGCTCTGCATGCCCCGTGGTGAAGTAAGCGGTGCGCGCGGGCCTGAGCAGACGCAACAACTTCTCCTGCACCTTGGCGTCCAACTCCCGTAGGCTGTTGCGCGCATCTTCCAAGTCGACGTCGAGCTTGAGAAGCTCACTGCGCTCGCCGGCCACCAGCGCCACCACGCCGTTGTCCCGCACCTTGAGCTCTTTGGCGAGCTGCGGATTCAGCGCTTGATCCACTACCTCCACGGTCAAAAGCGGATTTTGTGCCATCAACGCCTGCACATAGCCTTGCACCTGCTCCAAGACATCGTTGTTGGCCGGAAAAAACAGCACAAAGCGCACCGGCTGGCTCAAGCTCGACACGAGCTTACTCACCGCTTCGCCCGCGGCCGACGTTTTGAAGTAGGCCAAATCAACCTTGCGGTTCCAACGCTGCGCCGCGTAGTTCACGCCGGCAAAGGCAATAAGCGTGAGCACCACAATCCGCGCCCCGCGCGCCGCATAGCGCACCCGCCACAACTCCACCGTGGGCGCGTGCCGCATACTGGCAATTGCCATTTCGCTGACCAACGCCGGCACCAACCCCAAGAGCAACAGCGCCGGCCAGCTCACCTGCAGCACGGTGGCAATATTTTTCGACGTGACCCACATAAGCTTGTCGCTTTGCACGGCATAGAGCAGCGCGGCCGCGAGGACGAGCGCGTACTCCAACACTGTGCGGGTATAGGCCCTGCGCCGGTCGCCCTCGGTGACAAACACGCGCCACACGGCCAAGCCCAACGCCACGGGTAGCAAAATTGCGCCCACGCCTACCGCGAGCACCTGCGGCAAATCGGTCAACACGCGCACGCCCAGGTACAACGACAGCAGACCGAGGCTTAACAGCCACAGCGGCAAACGACTCACAATGAGCTTATGTTGCGTCATGACCCTTGCTCCTAACGCCACCGCCGCGCTTCTACGACGCGGGTGGTAGCGCACAGCGCCACGTAGATGAATGACAGGTAGAAGACGACATCTTGGAGGCTCACGACGCCGCGCATAAACGGACGGAAGTGTTTGTCGTGGATTGAGAGGTAACCCACCAAGTCGTTGAGCGGTGCGCCTGCGACCCGCGACAACAGCCACAACATCAGAAACAACACCACCAGCACCGCGCCCACAATGGCGGCCACCAACTGGTTAGGAGCCAAGGCCGACGCGAACAACACCAGCGCCAAGCCAGCGCCGCCAATCAAGAGCAGGCCCAAGTAACCAGCCAGGATGTGTGCAAACGACACCTTGCCGTTCACCATCACCAACAGCGGCATGTACACGGTAAGCGCGGTCATCACCGCCAAGAACACGAGGGCCGACAGGTACTTACCTAGCACGATCTGCCATTCCTTCACCGGTGAGGTCGCCAGCAGCGTGAAGGTGCCCATCTGCCGTTCTTCGGCGATGAGGCGCATGCCGACAAAAACACTCCCTGCCAAGATCGAACCCGACGACAGGTAGAAGAACGCCTCTAGCACATCGCTAGATTTCTTAGAGCCCGTGCCGATTGCGAAGGCGTTGAACAACAGCCCGTCCAACACCAACACCGCAAAGATAATGATGGCGCCTATGGGCGAGCGCAGGTAGCCCATAAGCTCCCGCCGCATGATGAACCAAACCTTGTTCATGACCGAACCTCGTTCGTGCTATTCCCGGTGAGCTCCATAAAGATGCTTTCGAGCTCCAGCTTCACCCGCTCAAAGCGCCGCAACCCCAACCCCGCCTGCACCAACGCCGCCGCCAACTCTTCGCGCGCATCACGCAGCAATTCCACCGTGGCTGTGGTTACACCGTCGGCTTCGGCATCCACACGATGCCCAGCCACCACCGTAAGTTTGCCCAGCACCGCCTGTAGGGCTGCCTTGCTGCCGCGCACCTCGATGGCCACCACCGCCGCGGCCTGAACCTTGCCGGCCAAATCATGCTCACTGCCTTCGGCCACGATCCGGCCGCTTTTCACCACCAAGATACGATCGCATAACTGGTGAATTTCACTCAGGATATGACTCGACACGATGAGCGTCTGAGTGCCGGCCAGCGACTTGATCAGGTCGCGCATATGCACGATTTGCACCGGGTCTAAGCCACTCGTGGGTTCGTCTAACAACACCAGGTCGGGGTTGTGCACCACCGCCTGAGCAATACCGACGCGTCGAGTATAGCCGTGGCTCAACGTGCCAATACGCTGGTCCCGCACCTTGAGAAGGTCGGTGACGGCAAGCGCACGCTCGACCTGGGCCACCACACCCTGCTTCACCCCTTTTAGGTGAGCCACAAAGGTGAGGTAATCGACCACCGACATCTCAGGGTAAACCGGCGGGTTCTCCGGCAGAAAGCCGATGCGCGCGCGCACCGCGTCGGGATTCTGGGCAAGCGAGACCCCGGCAATACTGACACTCCCGGAGGTGGGCAGAATCAAGCCCGACAGAATCCGCAAGAGCGTGGTTTTGCCGGCGCCATTTAGGCCCAACAACCCCACCACCTCGCCCTTCTGAATGGTAAAGCTGACGTCGGCCACGGCGGCCTTGTCGTCGTAATACTTGGTAAGATGCTGTGCAACAATCATGTGTCGCCTCGCGAGATTTTCGGCCGAGCTGCAACCCGCAACCGAGGCTCGTTATTCCAAAAGCGGCAGGCAAGACAAGCGGAGGTCTCTCCCTACCAGGGGAGCCGCTCGCCCATGTGGAAGAACCCGCCGGTAGGACCGTTGGCGGGGAGCGTCGCGAGTGTTACTGCGGACTTTGCGCCGTCGACAACTTCCATGGGCGCGGCATCGCCGCCGAGGTCGGTCTTCACCCAACCCGGGTGGGCTGAGTTGACCTTCACGTTCGTCTCACGCAGCTTGTGCGCCAGCGCCACCGTGAACCCGTTGAGAGCCGCCTTCGAGGTCGTGTACGCCGGGTTTACGAAGTCGCCAAACTCCTCGGGCGCGCTGGTGATCGACGTGAGCGACCCGAGGGCACTCGAATGGTTCACAATGCGGCCAGCGGGGCTGGCCGTAAGCAGCGGCAATAGCGCGTAGGTCACGGCGACCACGCCAAACACGTTCGCCTCAAACGTGCGGCGGAACGTGTCCAGGTCATCGTGCGTCCACTCGGCGACGCCGGCGTTGTTCACGAGCACGTCGAGGCGCCCGAACTTCTCCCGAAAGAAGCCCGGCAGGGCCTCGACATCTGTTTTGGATGAGACTTCCAGTTTGACGAAGTGCGCATCAATGCCCTCGGCGCAAAGCTTCGCTACCGCGGCCTTCCCCTTAGTGGTCTCGCGCGCGCCGAGCACCACCAGAAACCCCTTCTTCCCGAGCTGACGGGCGATCTCGAAGCCGATACCTTTGTTCGCGCCGGTGATGAGTGCCACGGTCTTGGTTGCGGTCATGATTTTTGTCTCCACCTGGCTCTGCTCGCGACAGCGAGCAAACCCCGCTGAGGGCGGGAAAGTTAGCCATCGCTGAAGAGGGGAGTCAATGCACGCACGATCATCGACACGGAACCTTATCCAGCGGCCCCATGACAAACACAATGCTTTGATTTTACTAGACTTTTAATCGCCACCGCTCCCGGCACCGCCTCAAGGCATGCAGATCGAGCGAGCGAACACTGGCCACGAACCACCGCCGCCTTCAACAACAGCTCGCCCGCCCTCGATGCCGCCTTTTGGGAAACCCAATAACCATCTAACTACATGATATTGTGCGCATTTGCAGCTAGCAGACAGGATGCCGGACCTTGTGGTTGCAAGCCGGCGGTTGTTCCTGGACGGTAGTCATCAGAGGAGCGGACGGCTGGATACCAGATCATCGTCAAGTGATGCTCCCGCCGGAGGCGGTCAACTCACGACCAGCATCAGTACCAGGGTCCGAAACCGTCACCGGACAGGTGGATCGGCTACGAGTCGCATAGCTCTCTCGCGGTATCGTCGATCAATACCACAGAATAAGTTGCTCGTTGTCTAGGGCGTGCAGGAGACCCAAACGCCCAAAGACATCAAGCGGTCCGACCTGAGTTGAGCGCTGCGAGCCGAGAAGCGTCGATTGACCCAAGGCCAGTCGCTACGGAGCCCTGCCCCCACCCGCCTCCTGTTCAGGCCGTTTGCGTCCGCCAAGATGTCGGCGACCTCCCCCACAGCGCTTGCGCGTCGGGGGCGGTGTTTGACGAGCTCACTCCTCCTCGAACATCTTCTGTTCGAGCTTGTTGTACCGGCCAAAATCACCGCTCTGCACGGCTTCTTCCTCATAGAGAGACGCGCTGATTTCACGCGTGCCGTCGTCGGCGAGATGGAAGTGCTCGCCAGGTTGGGTAAGCAGCTTTGACAGGCTGGCAATCAGCCGGCGGCATTCCTCGGCGGTGAAATTCAGGCCTGGCACTCTTGAAGCTAAGCGCTAGCGCGCGCTGCAAGGCCTGCGTTATCTACGCCAACATGATCTCGAAGGTTGAAAGCAAATCAGTACGAATGACCCTGTTCGCAAGTCTGCTTGCGGCTTGTAGCGGGCCTACGCGCGTTGTCACCAAAGCAACCGCTGCGACCCCGCACGTTCATGAACAGATCTACATCCCCCCAGCCGAAATCCCGATTGCAACCTACAACCCAAGAGCGCCTGCAAATCTAGGGTTAGATAGCGGTGGCCTACGACTCAGCGAGTTCGTCAAGGCGGCGGCACAAGTGGCACATCGAACGGAACCCGTCATAGACGCACGGGCCGGCCGCGCCGCCGATTTGATGGCGCTTGGCACCCACGGAATCGAGCCCCCAAGCCTGGAGCTGGTCCAATACGCACTTGCACGCGAAGGCCTCGTGGAAGGGGATGTTGCAGTGATGGTTGGGCGCCTGCCCATTCAGGCCAATGCAACCGACGACCAAACGATTCAAACGGCGCTGCGCGAGGTTCTGAAGAATCCGGAGATTACTACCATCGGTATTGGCACGCATCTGGAGTTGAATCTGTATTTCGCGTTCGTGTTGGTGGCGCCAATGGTGCGTCTGGAGGCAGACCCTTTTCCAACCACCTTGGCGTTGGGTGAACGTGCCCCGCTGCAGTTTCGCGTGCGTTCGCCAGGGCATTCGCCAGTGCTCTACCTGACCGACGTAAGAGGCCGCGTAAGCCACCAGGACCTCGCGCGTACCAACGGCGATTCGTATCGCGTAGAGCTGCGGTGCGGTGACGAGGTGGGAGTGATGCGAGTTGAAATCATGGTCTCAACTGCCCGTGGGCCTGCAGTTGCGATGAATGTCCCGGTCGGTTGCGGCATGCCACCCGTGCGTGAGTTTCGGGCGCCGATGTTGACATGGCCCGAGCGTTTTCCAGCCTCGCCGGCTCAAGCAGAACAGCAGCTTTTTGAATTCATCAACCAGGATCGCGCCGTTGCAGGCGTTGGGCCCCTAAAGCTGTATCCACAAGCCGTCGGCGTAGCCCGCGGGCACTCCGAGGATATGATCGCCAACCATTTCTTTGGTCACATCTCGCCTACCAAAGGCAGCACTGCCGACCGCCTACGCGTGGGCGGCATTGCGGCGGCTTTCTGGGCCGAAAACGTCGGGGCGTCGAGCTCTGCCGCCGAAGTGCATGTGGGGCTGATGAATAGCCCCTCACACCGCGAAGCGTTGCTGTCGGCCACTGCCCAACAGGTTGCGATTGGCGCGGCGCTGGGCCTGAACGAGATGGGGGTCGCAAGCCTCTATGTCACCGAGCTATTCTTCGACAACACTGCGACGATTGACAGGCCGATGACTTCAAGCACCGCCAGCGCTGGTGCCACCTCGCCACGCATCGTTCATGAGGAGGCCGCGGTCGATGGCTGTACCGTTCGCGGCATGACGGCCATGGACGTGAAACCGAATTGGGAAGGCGACGACGTTGAGAAGCGACGGGTCACCACTGAGATCGAGACTGCGCTTACACGTCAGCATGCCGATACGGCTTTGGTCACCCTCACGTCGAGTCGAGGCCGCACACGCCTCAGCGTTACGCTCTTTGCATGCCGGTGACCTGGGCATCGACCAACAGGGCCAGGCCAATTAACCGACGTCGTCGCCCGGCCCCACAGCGCTTGCGCGTCGGGGGCGGTGTTTGACGCGCTCACTCCTCCTCGAACATCTTCTGTTCGAGCTTGTTGTACCGGCCAAAATCACCGCTCTGCACGGCTTCTTCATCATAGAGAGATGCGCTGATTTCACGCGTGCCGTCGTCGGCGAGATGGAAGTGCTCGCCAGGTTGGGTAAGCAGCTTTGACAGGCTGGCAATCAGCCGGCGGCATTCCTCTGGGGTCAAATAGAGGGATACCCGTTGGGTTGGCACACCGTGTTCATCGTCGAGCAGGCGCATTGGATGATCTCCGTGTTGCCGGGCTCTGTGTACCTGCGCAAATCTACGCCGCCTTACGGCCCCGCCGCTTCGGGCGCTTGGTATGCGCGACGCGAAAATGTAGGCCACACTTGAGCGAACACCGGCCACGAACCACCGCCGCCTTCAACAACAGCTCGCCCGCTCTCGACGCGGCCTTTTGGGAAACCCAATAGCTATCTAACCACATGATATTGTGAGGATTTGCAGCTGGTAGACAGGATGCCGGACTTTGTGGTTGCAAGCCGGCCGTTGTTCCTGGCCGGTAGTCATCGAACGGGCATCATGGCATCTGGTACATGATTGCCCGCTAATGGTCCCGGCACGACGGGTAAGGCCCCCTGCTATGTGTGAGCCTATCCCTAAGTCGCGTCGGACCCCATCGGGGCTAAATACCCGAGCTTGCCATCAGGCCGCGCCATTAGCGAGCCGTTCCATGCGTCCTGTGGCGCCCTTGGAACGATCTGCAACGGTGGGATGAGGAGGTTGAGGCGGCCCGCCCGTTCTTGGAAGGCAGCAACCGCCGTAGAGGCGTGGCCGGCCTGTTCCGTCCCTTCGTAGTAGTGGATCTGGGCGTCGTCCGTGAGCCCAGCAAAGAGCTCGCGGAGGTGCTCATCCGTACATTGACCGCCTTGCATGTGAATCATCCTGCGCTCCTGGTATACGCCGTCTTCGAGCTTGTTGAGCACCACGAACGCCGCACAACCCATCACGCCGGTGGTGTACAAGGTGGTCGCGCCAATCGCGTGCACGACGTGACCCTTGGCGTAATCGTTGGTTTTCGCCATCTCGACTTTGACAGCGTACTTTCCCCATCTTTTAAGAGATTTTTCGGTCGGACGTTCGAGGTCAGCCGGAGGGTGTGCTGGTTGCGGAGCTTCGGCCACCGGCTCAGGTGGCGTGGCCAGCCGCTGCCAATCTGGGATGTTGCCCTCCATGGTATGCCACAGCCCAGCCAAATAAATAGCAGCTCGATACGCTTCCGGAATGAGCGCCTTATCGTCCGAGAACCTTATTGGTAGAGTCGCGAAACCCAAGACAATGCGGCGACGTTGCGCGGGAGTCGTGATCTCGGCCGCCGCACTCTTATAAGCCTCGAACGCCCCGAACGCGTCCCCGACAGCAACGCACTTCTCGGCCTGCTCCAAAATTACTTCCACATTGCCGCCCCCCTTCAATCCGGCTTCGACCACGCCGAGCTTCATAGCGCGGTCACCTACACCCTTGAGGACAGGGTCGCGCCAAGCGCTGAAATTTGTGCCGTGGAGCTTCGCGATCACGTCCATGGCCTCGGCAAGGATCTCGCGGGCCGCGCCGAGATTCCCCTCATTGTCAGCGAGTAGGTCGGCCTTGAGGCATGCCGACTTCAGGGCCGAGAGCACTGTCTTCGGGTCGAGCTTTCTTGCCTCTACCAGGTCGACGGCCGCTTGAGCCGAAAGCGACCCTGCCGGCGCAGGCACGGTGTCGAGGTCAATGAGACGATGAACGTAGGCCGGTGGTGAGACGGTATGGCTCGCTGTAGGGACGCGCTCAGCCAAGTGGCCAGTTGCTCTTTCGGGCGCGAGTGGCGTGGCGCCGCCCTTGAGCCTCGCGGCGTCTGCGCCGTAGCGCGTGCGATACTCGGGCAAACCCGACCACACGGGCGCCTTGCCGTCGACACCGAGTTCCTTGAGGGCGGTCTCGACGGTTTCCGGGGGATAGGCGGTGGCCAACTTCGCGAGCTTGGTGGTACCGATGGCGCCGAGCATCTGCGCATCGAGATTGCGCGATGCCGCGGCGCTGTCGACTTCGGCAAGGGCGAGGATGGCATGTTGGGCTTGGGAAACAGGATCGGAGGCGATGAGTTTTCGCAACATGCCGTCGTTGATACTTCAAAACCACGTCCGCTTGAGCAGGTCGAGCCCAATGCTCGATGCTCGTGTAGACCCCGCGGATCATCGTCAAGGACCCTCGGCGCCTCAACGATGTGATCTTGATTTGTGATCCCTCTAGCCAAGCACTTAAAACAAGCGCCGTTATGCCTTGGGCGACTCGACGTTAATGGCCGCTGGTATCGACGCAGCCCTGGGTGGCAGCAGCTTAGGCATTGCCATACCAATTCACACGCCGCGTCAGATACATCACCAAGGCCAGGAGCATGAAGAGCGTCACCGCACCGGTTAGCAGCGCGTAGTCCTCGGCGCGCAGAATGACAAACAGCAGGCCGTATTGCACAGCCACCCCCGCGCCAAAACCCAGCGCGCGCTTTTCACCTCTGAGCATCACACGCGCATACAGACTCAAAAGCAGCACCACCGCAACGCTGGCAATCGCGTAGGCCGGCACAAAGCCCACGTGCTCGGAGAGCGACAACAACAACAGGTAGAACACCACCAACGCCGCGCCAGCAAACAGGTACTGCATCGGGTGAATCTGTAGTCCGCCCGTCACCTCGAACAAGAAGAAGGCGGTAAACGCCAGCAAGATAATAAAGAGCGCGTACTTCACCGCACGAGTGACATGTTGGTAGTGGCTCACCGACTCGACGAAGTTGACCCCCAACCACCCGGCACGCGTTACGAAGGTCGGTAGACCAGCACCTCGCACGACTTCCACCAGATTTTGGCTGCGCTGAGCGATCCACGTAGCGGTGAAGCCACTGTCGGTAATGGTACGCGTGAGCGGCAGGTTAGGACTCTGGAAGCTGGGGTCAGGCCAATTAGCGCTCATCTCCAGGCGCGTGTCAGCGCCCGTGGCGCCGAGCTGCAGCGCTTCCACGCCGCGGTGTTTCAACGTGATCCGAAACGACAACCGCCCCCCACTTCCCAGCGCACTTACATCCACACGCCCGCTACGGCCGCCATACTGCGAATCGAACGAGTTGCTGACAAACTCCGTGAGCGTGGTAGGCCCAAGTTGTGCGGTCATGCCCAGCGCCTCACGGCTCGGGTCCAACCAGAGCACGCTGAGTTGTGCGCTTTGCCATTGGGGGCCCGCAAGCTGCGTCGCGAGAACACCCGCCTCCAGCTCGAAGCTACCTTCTAGCGTCGTGGTCACCGTGTAGGCCTGGGTGGCAAAGATGCTGCGGTAGCGCGGCTCCACCTGGACCTGGCTCTTTGCGGTCAGCTGTTTCGGCGCCACAAAGCCCACGGCTCCTGCCTCGCCCGGGATCACCAACAGGGGGCCGATGAGCGCCACGGCGCCGCCCAGCTCGCGAGTCAATTCCGTTTGCACGCTGGCCGCACGCTCTTGACGCTCATCCACCAAGCCTTGAATCAACTGCAGCGGAATGAACAACACGATGATGAGTCCCAAAATGATAAGCAACTTGAGGGTGGTGCGGGCGGTCTTGGGAAGTAGGGCAGGGGTTGTAGGTTCGGTCATGGTGAGCTCTCCTTGTGAATAAACGTACCTGGATGTACCTCGCGACGTCGTGGAGAGCCCGCGGAGAGCTTGTGCAAATCTAATGAATGCTTAGTATTTACGCTAAGTTACAAGTGCGCTCTGGGTCTTGTCAGACCCTTCTGCGATAAGTCGAACAACACAACGAAACATCTGTTCAGTAGCCCCTCAATAGTCTATACGAGGGGCGAACGACGAAAGGACCGATAAGCCCATGGCACAACAAGCAAACAACACCACAAGTTCCTTCGACCGCGAGAAAGCGATTGAACTCGCGGTGGGTAGCATCGAAAAACAGTTCGGCAAAGGCTCCATCATGCGCCTGGGCGCCGATGAGGTCGCCGCCCGCGATGT
>JAKLEG010000128.1 GCA_022703175.1 Myxococcota bacterium
GTTCCCCTTTAGGGCGTCCTGCAATTCCAACCACGCAAGCCCGGTATCCTTATCTTGGGCGATGAGCCCGGAGGCGATCGGCAGGTGCGCATACCAAGGAGCATCGACCCCCTCGACGTGGCAGTTGGCGCAAGGGCCTTCAAGCAGGCTCGCCACCCGCGCGGCCGCCGCATCTTGCGGTGGTGCCTTCGTAAGCGCCGTTCCTTTGGGACCACCTACCGCCAGGTTGATAACGGGGATCATCAGGCCGGCCACAGCCAGCAAGAGAGCCAGAATAACCACGCGTTTCATCGACGCCTCCAGAGTTTTGTGCGGCGCAAACGTAACGATAGCGTGCCCGTCTCGCAAGGGGTCATGTCACAGGAGGATGCCGTGCGTCGTGAGCAAAGGCATTTCGTGATACAGCAGCATCACCATGCCCCGACAAAAGCCCATGGCCCCACCCGATTATTTTGACGCCGCCTATTTTCGCCGCTGGTATGGTGACTCGAAGTCGCGCGCCTTCACGCGCAGCGATAAGGAAAAGCGTGCCGACTTCGTGCTCAGCTACCTGCATCTATTGGACGTCCCCGTTAAGAGCGTGTGTGATGTGGGCTGTGGACTCGGGCATTGGCGTGACGCCCTCGGCCAGCGCCGCCCCAGGCTCACCTACCTGGGTGTCGAGGTAAGCCCATTCTTGTGCCAGCGTTTTGGTTGGCATCAGGCCTCCGCTGCCGACTTCCGACCCAAACGCCAATTCGATCTGGTGATCGCACAATCCGTATTGCACCATCTGAACGCGCACGACTGTGCGCAGGCGATCCACAACATTGCGAGCTATTGCCGCGGTGCCTTGTATTTGGAGGTAGCAACCACCCACGACTGGAGGACCGTGATCGATCGCAAACATACCGACCCGGCTGTCTATCGTCGCACGGGCACCTGGTACAAAACGCAGCTGGCCCGCCATTTTGTCAGCGTCGGCGGAGGGCTGTTCTTGGCCAAACGCGCCGGCGTGGCCTTGTTGGAATTGGAACGAGGCTAGCCGCATCACCCGAACGCATCGCCTTAATTGCACCGCCCCAGTCCCGTTATCTCCCTGATAGTCCATGGCAATCCGCTTGCCTTGCGACCTCGCTCTGTGGCTTAGTAGCCACACTTTGGGGTCGCGCCCGAGGTAGTTTGGGGAGTGCGAACAGCTACAGACGGCTCTGAGCAAAATGGGCGGGGGATGTCAGGGGCCGAAAGCCACCTACCGTATTTGTGCGACCATGGCGTCTTGCCGTGGCCGTGGGCGTGTAACCCGATGAGGGAATTATGACTGCATTATTCATCAAGGACAAAGAGTTCCACGATTTCGTGGCCGCTTTGGTGGGTGCGACACCGGTGTACGCGCCGGTCGCCAAGCGCTCGCTGTTTGCCTTCGAGCGCCTCGTATCTGCCGATGCACTTCGGTTGGACTACGACGTCACCATCCTGCCTCCAAAAAAATTGTTCTTCCCGCCAGCTCAGGAACTCCTGAAGTTCACCGGTGGCAAATTCACGGCCAGCGTACACCCCGAAGAGAAGGTGCTGTTCGGCGTGCACTTCTACGACGTCAAGGCGATCGACCAAACCGATCAGCTCTTCGCCGAGAAAAACTACGATGTGAACTACATGGCACATCGTCAAGCCACAACGATTGTCGCGTCCAACATCCAAAAGGTGTCACGGCGCGCGTTCTTTGGCACGGTCGGCCAAGAGGTCCATCCCAAGGGCCACGATGCCTACCTCACCAAAATCGGCACCGGCTATGTGTTTGAGACCTTCACCCCCAAAGGTGAGGCGCTCACCAAGCACGGCAATTTCGAGCCAGCAACCGACACCCAACGTGCCGAGGTGGTCAAAGTAAACGCCGCCGTGCTTGAGCAATGCCCCGAAAAGCTCACGCACAAGTCGGCCGAAATCGCCACCAAGGTGCGCCAGGCCTTCAAAAACGAAGAGCTGTGGCGCGAGTGTGCGGTGGACTGCTTCTCGTGCGGCACCTGCAACACCGTCTGTCCCACCTGCTATTGCTTCGATGTCCAGGACACCTGGAACGTCGATCAGAAGTCGGGCAGCCGCACCCGGTATTGGGATGCCTGCCTTACCGAAAGCTTCGCGACCATTTCGGCGGGCGGCGGCCACGTCGAGAACTTCCGCGAAGAGCGCGGCGAGCGCTTCCGGCATCGCATCATGCGCAAAGCCAGCTACCTGAACCCAAAGTTGGGTGGGCCGGCCTGCGTCGGTTGCGGACGTTGCTCGTCCCAGTGCACCGCGGACATCGCTGACCCGGTGCGTATCATCAACAAGATCATGGCCTTGTGAGGGGAACCGCAATGAATCACCAGTGCCATTGGACAGAAATCGAAAATATCTTTATGCCCCGCGAGGCCACCATCGTGCGCACGGCAACGCCGACGCCCATGGAAAAGCACTTCACCTTGAAGATGGCCGACGGCAAACCGATGACGTTTGAACCAGGCCAAATCGTCGAGGCCAGCTTATTCGGCTACGGCGAAATTCCGCTCGGGTTCGCCAGCTCCCCCACTCGCGAGAACACCTTTGATCTCGTGGTACGCACCGTGGGGCGGGTCTCGTCGGCGGTGAACAAGCTGGAGAAAGGCCAGAGCATCTTTATCCGCGGTCCGCTGGGCAAAGGCTTTGACCTGAACAAGCTGCGCGGCAAGGACGTGTTGATTGTGGCTGGCGGTATCGGCCTGTGCCCGACCCGCTCGCTCATCCAGTACATCATGGACCGGCGCACTGAGTTCAAGCGCTTCGTGCTCTTCTACGGCACCCGAGATCCGAAGCAACAACTGTTCTTGGAGGATCTGGTCGCCTGGCGCGCATCCAAAGACGTTGAGTACTTTGAGACCGTCGACAAGGGTGACCCGAGCTGGAAGGGCAATGTCGGCGTCATCACGACGTTGTTCCCGAAGGTGCAAATCACGCCGGAGACCCGCGTGGTGATCTGCGGTCCGCCGGTGATGTTCCGCTTCGTGATCCGTGAGTTGGATAAGCTCGGCATCAAGCGCGAAAACATTTTCGTCGACCTTGAGCGCCGCATGAAGTGCGCAGTGGGCAAGTGTGGCCACTGCCAAATCAACGACAAATACGTCTGCGTCGACGGCCCGGTGTTCGCGTTCTCGGACATCCAAGGCCTCGAGGAGGCGATCTAGTATGAGCAAACCCAAGGTAGCTTTTTTCGATTTTGCCAGCTGCGAAGGCTGCCAAATCGAATTTACTAACTACGGCGACAAGGCCTTTTTAGAGCTGTTGAACCACGTGGATGTCGTAGAGTTCCGCGAGGCGATGTCGGAAACAACCACCGAGCCTATCGACATCGCGCTCATTGAGGGCAGCTTCACGCGCGAAGCCGACCGGGCCCGACTCGAAGATATCCGCAGGCGCGCCAAGATCGTCATCGCGTACGGCCAGTGCGCTGCCACTGGTGGCATCAACGCACTCAAGAACCACCAAAACGACTACTTGCCGTGCGTGTACGGCAAGGATGCGGGCATGCCGCACTTGGCCTCGCAGAAGGCGCTGCCGATCGATGCGGCCATCAAGGTGGACTACAAGGCGTTTGGTTGCCCGATGAACAAATATGAGGTGCTGCAAATCATCTCGCATTTGGTGCACGGCAAAGAACCCGTCATTCCGGACTACCCGGTGTGTGTCGAATGCAAGCGCCGCGAAACTGTCTGTCGATTTGCCGAAGGCGATCATTGCATGGGTCAAGTGGCCCGCGCCGGTTGCGACGCCCCCTGCCCCGCCGCAGGTATTCCGTGCGAGGCCTGCCGCGGTTTTGTCGATCACCCGAACATCCCGGCTTTGAAAAAGGTCCTGGTTGAGCGCGCTGGCTTCTCAAAGGCCCGCGCCGAGAGCAAAGCCAACATGTTCACCGCTAACCAGCTGGAGCTTAAGCCATGACGGTGAATGCCCATATTCATGTCCATCACCTGACCCGCGTCGAAGGCCACGGCAACATTGTCGTCAACGTGAACAACGGCAAAGTCGAAAAGTGCGAGTGGCAGGTGCCCGAGGCCCCGCGCTTCTTCGAGGCGATGGTACGCGGCCGCCACTATTCAGAGGTCGCCCGTATCACCAGCCGCATCTGCGGTATTTGCTCGGTGGGCCACACGCTGGCCTCCGTCAAAGCCAGTGAAACCGCGCTCGGCATCACGGTGACACCGCAGACCATCAAGCTGCGTGAGTTGCTCAAGCACGCCGAGAATTTTGATTCGCACGTGCTGCACGTCTACATGCTTGTGGCCCCCGACCTCTTGGGGGCACCCTCGGTGTTCCCGTTGGTCAAAACCCACGGCGACGTCGTGGCTCGCGCCCTGCGTTTGAAACGTGCCGCCCACGAATGGGGTTCGCTCATTGGTGGCCGCACCACGCACCCAACAACCCCGGTGCCGGGCGGGTTTGCGTCGGTGCCGACCCACGCTGAGCTCAAAGCGCTGAAAGAAAAACTATTGTCTTTGGCGCCCGATCTCACCGCCACGCTCGAAACTGTGCTGGCGTTGGCCCCCAACATTCCTGCGTTCGATCGGAAAACCGAATACATCGCGCTGTCCAACGACCAGAACTACGGCTTGTACGATGGCGTGGTGCAATCGACCCTGCCGGATGGCATGAAGCAACGCTACCCGGTGGCCGACTACCGCAAGGTGACCAACGAGTACGTGGTGCCGCAGTCCACCGCGAAGTACGCGAAGAACAAGCTGCCCTCGTACGCCGCCGGCGCTTTGGCGCGCTTCAACAACAACTTCGAACGGCTTACCCCTGAAGCCAAGGGCGTGGCGGCGAAGCTCGGCATGAAACCCGTGTGTGGCAACCCGTACCTGAATACCGCCGCGCAAGTCGTTGAAATCGTAGAGAGCTTCTATGACTCTCTGCGCATCATCGACGAGCTGTTGACCACCGGCGTCAAGCACGAAGAGCTGGTGAAACCCACCAAGTTCGCCACCGGCGCGGGCGCCACCGAGGTGCCGCGCGGCATCTTGTTCCATGAGTACACCTACGACCAAGATGGCATGTGCACGGCCGGCAACTGCATCATCCCGACCAACCAGAACCATGCGAATATCCAAGGCGACTTCGACAAGCTGGTACCCGAGCTCATCGCGAAGAACGCCACCGAGAAGCAAATGGAGCTGGCGCTTGAGATGTTGGTGCGCGCGTACGACCCGTGCATTTCGTGCTCGACACACTACTTGGATGTGACGTTCGTTCGGTAGACGACGCCAAGTAGCTAACTTAGGAGCAAAGCCGGTCCGGCGTTTTAGCGCTCGACCGGCTTTGTTGTATCGGCATGCGCTATTTAATGGGCTTGGGAAACTATACCGCCGGCGACGACGCCATTGGCGTGCGCGTTATCGAATACATCGCGGAACACAACCTAGAGGACGGTTTTCGCGCCATCGACATGGGCGCCAACAGCCTCAACCTGGTGGCCTATCTCGACCCGGACACGACGGCGATTCTGGCCATTGATGCCACGAAGATGGGTGAGGCCCCGGGAGAGGTGGCGTTCTTTACGCCTAATGAGGTGCAAAGCCACAAAGAGCTGCGCGGCCTCTCCACGCACGAAGGCGATCTGTTGACGGTCCTGGAGATTGCCAAACAAGCCGGCTACCCAATTCCGCCCATCGTCATCATGGGGATCGAGCCCAAGTCGCTGCAACCCAGCATGGATCTGACCCCAGAGCTCGGCAAAAAAATAAAACATTACAGTGAGCTAGCGATTAGCCATTTGAAGACAATGCCGTGATTCGCATTGCACGACCGAAGCGCCTGTTGGTGATGTCGTCAGCATGACTGGCCGCGTCACCCGATGAGCGGACACAAATACTGCGACGCGGGCCTTGCGAAGTTGGTGCCTAGCGATCGAACTTGGTACGATTTGCGGGGTGATAACCAGGAGGTCGCGCTCGATGCGACGGTGGATGATGGGTGCGCTTGTTGGAGTCGGCGTCGCCTGTATGCGCAACGGTTTCGAAACACCCGCCGCGGATGTCTGGCAACTGGTCATCGTCGACGCTGCGACAAAGACCCCGCTGACAGAGCGAACGCTTTCTGTAGGCGACACGTTGGTCGTCAGCGCGGAGCTTCGAGGTGTAGACGCCGAACCCGCGGAGTCAGCGCACGTGACGTGGTCGCTTCTAGGGTCGAATCTCCCGGCGAGTGACCTGCAGTGGAATTTGCCGTACGCCGACTCGGCAACTCTTTTGCCGTCGCGCCCGGGCGCTGTTGTCATTGTGGCTACCATGGCCTCGCCCGACTCGCGTGTTACCACCGCGACGGCCCAGACTGGTGTCCTCACGGCAGTTTCGATCGCCATGGTGTCTCGCTTAGTGATCGTGTCCGGCGACAACCAAACCGCAGTGGTGGGTGAGGTACTACCGCAGCCATTGGTCGTCGAAGTGCATGACGGAACCGATACCCCCATCGCCGGCTCCTCGGTTACCTTCTCGGTGATCGCTGGCGATGGCCAGCTGATGGGTGCCAATCCAATACTGTCCGATGTGGCTGGCCAGGCAAGTGTCCTCTACCGGGTGGGCACGATGGCTGGCGCACTAAACCAGACCATTCATGCAGGAGCGACCAGCACTTCAACGGCAAGCGTTGACTTTCGCGCGACCGCCATCGCTGGCCCGATGTCACGTCTGGCATTTGGCGTCATGCCCCGAAACGGCTACGCCGGCACTCCTTTCCCGGTGCAGCCGGTGGTGGTGGCGATGGATGACTTTGGGAATCGCGTCGATAGCACCGCCGACGTCGCGTTGGAGGTTGCGACTGGAACGGGTGCGTTGCTGGGTACCACGACCGTCGCCATGGTCGCTGGCGAGGCTAGGTTTACCGATGTTGGTTACTCTGTCGCCGAGGCAGGTGTTGTAATCCGCGCCACACTTGGCGCCCTCAGCGTCGATTCAGAGCCACTGACCGCAGCCGTCCGCCCTCCGGGCGCGTGCGATCACGACGACACGTTGTTCGCAACCTTTGATGGCGGGTGCAAAGATCTGCAAACGGGCTTGATTTGGAGCAGGCGGGCGAGCGCAAAATACACATGGCAGGAGGCTATTTGGGACAGTGCGCGCACGGTGATGCCCGCCGACGCCAGTGATTGGGGGCGCACCAACGACTATCCACCCGTGTCATCGGCCAGCGCGATAACTGTTTGGGACTGGTCGACAACCGCAGCGTGCCACAATCTGAACGAGGGAGGCATGACAGATTGGCGCATGCCGACTCAAAACGAGTTGTTGCTGTTGGTCGCACACCTCCATGCGGGCACCCCCCCGTACTTAGCGGGCACGGGGAACGAGACCGTAATCTCGTCATCGTACCGTCACGGACCGAGCTCTGACCTGGTAGCTGGCGTTAACCTGGTGACAGGGGTAGGTGACGAATACTTTCCCGAATTTCACGCCGTCTATTGTGTCCGCGGCGATTGGGAGGCACCTGCTCAGCTCGCAGTGTTGAGAGCCCCCAAAGCAATAGGTGTCTACAGTCAGCCCCCCAACCGTTTGTTGTGCAGATCCAACAAGCCGACGGCAAGCAAGTGAATCGCGAAAACGAAACAGTGACAATCAGCGGCACTTCACTGGGAGCCTTGGCAGGTACCCTCAGCTCAACGACGGACCTCAAAGGTAGCACGGTATTCAATGCCTTCATGCTTGATACGCAGGGCGAGACGGTTTTGACCTTCTCGGCTCCGGGAATAGCGGCAGCCACCTACACCGTTCGCGTCGGCGCCTTTCCGCACACATGCGCAATCGAGGACAGCCGCTTTGTCACCATGGAGGGTGGCTGCAAAGACACCCAGACACACCGTGTTTGGAGCCTAGTCTCCCCAACGGTAATGACGTGGCACGAGGCCATTTGGGATTCAGCGAGCCCCGCCGGCAACGTGGTGGCCGACGCGTACGACGTGAGCCTCACCAACGACTACGGCAATCCGCCCGGCGGATGGCCCGACGCCTCGTATACGAACTATTGCCACGACCTTGTCGAAGGTGGCTACAGCGATTGGCGGGTACCCACGGCCAATGAACTCAGCGATGTGTACGCTCTGGGCGCGGGTTCACCAAGTCACTTTGCCATCGATGTGGCCCAGGATCTCCATTCGGCCACCTCGGTAAGCTCCAATCCAGTCCTTGAACGCCGAATAAATCTTAGCACCGGCGTCACAAGCGACCGCGACAAGAGCTACACCTCTGCAACGTTGTGCGTGAGGATCGGAAGCTAGCATCCAGGACGCGTAAATTAGGCAGGCTTCTTGGCCTTGGGCCGCAAGATGCTGAGCACGTACTCCACCTGATCATTTTCTTCGTAGGCTTTGGCGGTGGCTTCCAGGTGGCCGTTCTGGATCGGGTCCATCGCAATCAAGGCACGCAGCTCGGCAGCCGCCGTCTTGCTGGCCACCGGCAAATCGGTGTGCGCGAGATCCACCGTGCGGACCTCTGCAACCTTGGCACCCCGCTTGGTATAGAGATCAGCGGCGGTGGCGCTACTCACGAAGATCACGCCGTCGCTCGGGCCCGTGCATTCGCCCGGCAAGAACTGGCCGGACAGGAAGCCCTGGACCACCGCGGTGGCGCGCTCGGTGTCGGTGGAAACAAAGCCCAACCACTTAAGCTGCGTGGCAACCCAGGGCGCCATGATGGCCGCGGTGGCGTTCACCGGGAACGTCAACATATCGACCACTTTTTCGCCCAGCATCGAGTCCAGCAGCGTGCTGACGCCGTTTTGCAGGTAATGGCGCGTCCCCGCCTCGACATGCAAGTTCAGGTCGGGGTCGACGCCTTGCGCAGCCAACCGCTCCAAGAAATACCCCGTGTGCTCGGCCGCCGCATCAATACCCGGCGATTTGCTCACCAGGCCCTGACCCCCCCAATAGGTGGTCAAGGCGTCCGGTTGCAGCATCGCAAACGGCCACAGCGCCGGCTGGAACATGGGTAGCGGATGCGGTTGCGGCCGCGCCAACGCAGCTTGGCCCCGGAAGATGTCATCCTTGTCGCCGTTCAGGTCCTGGCGACTCATGTCCATGCCCATGAAGGACGACCAGGCACTTGGGTTGGCCGCTTTCTCGGTGATGGACGCAAACATGTTAATGATCGGCCAACGGTGCTGAATGTCTTCACCTGCGAGCGGGGCGCCCATGAGGATCGGGTGCTCGCCCACGTCATGGCGATAGATCGTCGTGGGGCCGTCCTTGCCAATCCCCCAATCCACGCCCTTCTCGTTGGCGGTGTAGGTCAATAACGGCAAAGCGCCCATCGAGTGGGTCACGACGTCGACCTTATCGAGGTCGATGCCGCGCTCGGTTTTGTACTCTTGCTTGATGGCCTCAATGGCCGCGGCGATCAGGTCGGCGCTTTCGCGCGGATCGGCGTGCGGATGCGGTAGCGTGATCGCATACGTGGGCACACCTTTGGCATCCAGCTCAGCGGCGAAGTGGCTCCAGCACCGCGAGGCGTTGTCACCGGCGCCATGAATCAACAACACCGGTCGGCCTTGGGCAGAAGCGACGTTGGGGGCCGCATGCAACAGGCACAGCGCTTGGCTGGGGCGGGCGGTGCCAAACATCTTGCGGAAATAGGGCGCATAAGCGGTGGTATCTTCGGGCCATTCCAGCGTCTTGTTATACGGAATCTGGCGACGCTCATCGGCCAAGCGAATACGCTTGATCGAGCTCCACAGCTTCTTGCCGCTGATGCCACAGGTTTCGGCACCCGTGAACACTGCTTCGATCGTGTTACCCGAAGGCAACTTGCTCACCGCCGCACGCGCCGCCCGCTTGGTGGGGGCAGCTTCGACACCTTCGGTGTGGCGATGCGGCATGAACAGGTCCAACGCCCGCAACATCTCAGGATGCACCGGATGCAGGCCGGAACCCGCGCGTTGCATACGCGGGGTCAATGGACAATTGGGGATCGTACAGTTTTCCGGAGCCGGTTTGGCTGCGGGTTCGCGCTCAGGAACAACCGTGCTGTGCTTGTCCGTAGAAACAACGCGCGGCATAGACCACCTCAATAGGATGAGAGTCGAACTATCTATCTACATCTATCGGCAGCCTAGCGTTTATGTTGCGGCGAAGCGATAAGGTTTTTCACCCAAAGGTGCTCCTACCATGTCGAATGTACGCCGAGTTTCAATGCCTTAGCGACGATCCCTCGGGGCCGTTAAGCGGCGCCATAAGTTGCACTGCAACACCGCGGATACCGCCCAGGCCCCTGGGTGGGTCAGAATCAGCGGGGCGTACTGCACGACCTCTGGTCGGGTCCCACTCGCCGTGATACCGATGCGCTCGACACTCAAACGCTGGAGCCCCCTATGCATCGATGTTTCGCCCTGCTCCCTATCGTTGGCCTATGTCTCTGTGGCTGTAGCGGCAAGGACGCCGATGGGCCGACGAGCACAGGTGACAGCGCGGTCGCTGGCGCCGACCCCCAGGGGCACACCCCAGGCGATCCGACGCTGAACGTAGCCGACCATGACGTGCCCACCGGCGACACCGATGGCGCCCCAGAAGGCTGGAACTGCAGCGCGGCCTACTACAGTGATGTCACCTGTGATTGCGGTTGCGGGCTTGCTGACCCGGGATGCACCAACGGTTGTGCCGAACCCAACTGCCAGGCGCTCGATTGCGATTACTGTTACGACGCCTTAGGCCAAATGGTGCCCTGCACTCCCCCTGAGGGCTGGAGCTGCGCTGCCGACACCTGGACCGACTACAACTGTGATTGTGGCTGTGGCGTGCTGGATCGCACCTGTGACACGGGTGGCTGCAGCGAGCCTGGCTGTGTCGTACAGGGGTGCCGCACCTGCCACGGCGAAGGCGGAGCGGTCATCTCCTGTGCCCCGGAAGGCTGGGACTGCAATGCCGCATTCTACACGGACCCAAGCTGCGATTGCGGTTGCGCTCTCCCCGACCTCGCATGCCAAGGTGCAGGTTGCACCACAGCCGGTTGTTCAGCGCCTGCCTGCGAGTGGTGTTTCGATGGCCAACAGAGCCAAGAATGCCCGCAAGGCTAGTCCCCGACGACGCCAACGCTACGGGCTCTTTGGGCTGCGCGCAAACGCCAGCGGTCCCCACCCCCGTGAGGTCGTGGGGTCACCCTCAAGGGGCACCTGGCGTGGCTATTTGCCGATGAGCTGCGCGATGCGCTCCAGCATGGCAGCCGGCTTGAGCGGCTTCTCCAGAAACATGTTCACCGGCAAGAAGCTCTCGTCGAGATCTTTGTTGGAGAACTTGCCGACGTAGATGCCGCGCTCGTTCACCGCCGAGAGCATCAAGATCGGGATCGACTTGAGCGCGTCGTTATTCTTGATAAGGCGCGCCATCGTGAAGCCGGCCGAGGAGTCCTCGGGGAACATGACGTCCAGAATGATCAGGTCGGGCTGCTGAGCCGCGACATTCGCTTCGACATTCTCATTGTCGTATTGAGCAGCGACCTCATAGCCATTCTTCTTGAGCACGATGGTCATGGATTCCACGATGTCGTGGTCGTCATCGATGATGTAAATTTTCTTGGGCACGCTGTCGCTCCTGTTCTCAGGGTCTCGCCGACGCGAGACGTTCATGGTCAACATGCCGGCCTTCGGCAGCCGACGCAAGCCACCCGTCAGGGGTGCGGATGACACACGACGGGGGTGGCGCTGGCTTCAAGACAGTACCGCGACCGTGAGGGAGCGACCCAAACGAGGACACTCCTCAAACCACGCCGCATTGCCCCCGAGGCCGTTGAATCCGCCCGCCGCTCCCTCACGGTCGCGGTACTGGCAGGCGCATGTGCATCGCCCGCGTGCCCCGGCTGCTGGGAACCGCACCCATCCGTCAGAAACGCACTGAGAAGGTCGAGCCCTGGCCAAGCACGCTTTCCAAATCCACCGTCACATCCAGTAAGTCGGCGATTTCCTTGGCAATTGCGAGCCCAAGTCCGTTGCCATTCGGGTCAAAATGCGCGGCGTTGTTTGAACGAAAGAACTCGGCAAAGACCTTGGCCTGATTGTCTTTGGGAATGCCGATGCCCTGATCGATGACTGACACGAACGGCCGGCCGTCGGTCCCCACCGCTGTGCGCAGTGTCACAATGCGGTCCGTAGGCGAGTACTTCACGGCGTTTTCCATCAGGGCACACAACAGCTCGAACAGCTGCTTTGGCACCGTGCGCACCCGCACCTCAAAGGCAGGCTCGTCGAAGATCACCTGCAGCCGTTTGACGGTGGCCGCGGCGCTGAAGCGCTCGGCCACGCTGTGCACGACGCTGCGCAGATCCACCTCTTCAGGCACAAGCTCCACCACGCGCGCCTTGATTTTAGAAAGCTCCAGCATGTCGCGGATGGTGCCGGATAAGAGCTCGCAACGAGCTT
>JAKLEG010000129.1 GCA_022703175.1 Myxococcota bacterium
TTCATGCGGACACCTTGAGCGCACGACTGCGCACCACCAAGTCCATCAGGTCGCGGTAGCGCGACAGGTAGGCGTTGAACGCCTCGCGATTCACACCGGTTTCCAGAATGACCTGGTCGAACAACACCCAGGCGTCGGTGCCGTGCTCGCGCTTCAACAACCACACCCAACGCGTCATCGCCGCTAGGTGCCGCGCATCGGAGCCCTCATGAAAACGCTTCGCCGAGTCTATTCGCATCTCCCTATCTACCCTCCCCCAGATTCCCGCTACACTACATTGCGCTACAATAGGTAGCCGATCAGATCAAGATCCTGTTTTTGTTATGAATCTTGGGTCGGTGCTGGAGCAGCTAACTAGTCTTCGACAATGAACAAGACGCTGTAGTTGATCTTGGTGGTAACCGGTTCATCCCCAACGTAGGCTGGGTTCCAATGGCAATTTCGCACGATCCGAATGGCAGCCTCATCCAACCCATAGCCCAGGCCGTCCACCACGGTGATCTCGCCCAAGCTGCCGTCTGAGCGAATCTCCATCAGCAACTTCACGCTGCCTTCGATCCCCAGCTCCTTTGCCTGCGGCGGATACTGGCGATTGTCGGCGCGACAAGGCCCGCCCTTGGAGCTGGGCATCTTATTCACCACGTGCAGCGGTACCGGCCTGTAGCTCTTCACTTCGCTCGGGGGAGTGTACGACTCTTCGGGAGCTTTCATCAGAGTGTTGCCGACCCGCACCGCAAACCCCGAGCCACTCCCAGGCCCCACCACCGACGACATGCTAATTCCAAACACCGGTTTGGCCTGTTGCGCTGGCACCGCATCACTCGCCGAGGTGTTAGGCGGAGGCGGCAAATCGGGCATCGGCGCCTTGATCACCGGCACGTCCACCGGCGGCGGCGGCGACTTCCTCTTGGGCGGCGTAGGCTCCGCAGGCTTGGGTGCAGCTGGCGGCGGAGCTTGCTTCTCCACGACTGCAAATTGAATAGCGCTGCGACGTTCGCGGGGGCTCAGGCGGGCTGCCTTGGTCAAACCGCCCCACATCCCCAAATGGACGAACAAGGAGGCCACAATGGCGATGAGATAGGTCAGTGATTCACGTCGCATAGGCAGCTCAGCATACTCACTTTCTCAGCCGACGTCAGCTGCTACACGGCTCGTGCTTACGCAACGCCTCGCCCAAACACGCGTCTATCAACCCAAGCCACTTGGACGTTCCCTTGCCCTCTACCTCGGGGTGGGCCTCCGCCCTAGCACAAACGTGCTGGCCGTATTGACCAAGCCCGCGCGAAAAAACCTACTTCGTGTCGATGACGACAGGAGCGGGGTCGATGTTTAGCGCAAACTTGAAGATGCCTTTTTGACGGATCACATCAATCAGGTGGATGACGGCACCGTGCGAGACCTCTTTGTCGGCCGCGATGATCGCTTGCACTTTAGGGTCGGCGGCAACCACCTCCGGGATGTAGGCGATCAGTCGCGGCTCATCGGTCTCTTGGCCGTTCAAATAGAGCTTGCCCTCTTTGGTGAGAGTAAGCGCCAACGTTGTGGGCTCGGTGCCCTCGCCCGTGGACGCCTGCGGTAGTTCCACCTCAATGGCGGGCGACATAATGATGTTCGCCGTGAGCATAAAAATGATGAGCAGCACCAAGATAATGTCCACCAGCGGGGTGACATTGATCGCAGTGATCATGCCATCGGGATCGCTATCGGCGCCACCAGCCATGCAATCGCCCCTTCGCTACTTCTTCTCGCTCTTGGCGTGAGCCAACAGCACGCGCGATAACGCATCGCTGGTCGCCACCTGCTTGCGAATAGCGCGTTGAAAGGCGTTGAACAAAGCCACGGCAGGCAACGCCACAAGCAGCCCTACCGCGGTGGCGATGAGCGCCTCGGCAATGCCGGCCATCACCGCCGATGAGCCTTCGATGGTGTTGGTGGCCAAGTCGCGAAATGCCCGGATAATGCCCAACACGGTGCCAAACAAGCCAATGAAAGGTGCGTTGTTGCCGAGCGTGCCCAAAAACGCCAAGCCTTTTTCCATCTTGAGACGCTCGATCTGCGTGGCCCCAGCCACCACTTCTTCCACCGAGCCGGCACCTTGATCCAAGGCGTCCAAACCCTTGGTGAGAATCAGCGCCACGTTTGAGCGGCTCTTAGCGAGGAAGGCTCTGGCTCCACCGAGGTCCCCGCTGCGCAAGAACGCCTTCAAGTCGGCCTCGAACGCTTCAGGATCGAGGTTGCGGCGCCCAAAGTAAATCAGGCGCTCGATCGTAATTGCGATCGAGATGACGCTCAGGATCATCAACAAATAGAGGATCCACTCCGAGCCCAGAAATAGAAATACATCTAACAGCTGCTTTTGCAGCGCAGAACCATTCGCAGCATGGGTAGGCATTGCGACAACCTATCGGAGAAAGGAAGGCCTCTAAAACGTGAGGCCACCGAAGTTAGGGCGCGACGGGCAACTCCGGCGGCGGGCCGTCAGAGCTGACAATCTTGAACTCAACGCGGCGGTTGGCCGCCCGACCCTTGGAGGTCTTGTTGGAGGAGATCGGCTTGCTTTCGCCGTAACCAATCGCTTCCACCCGACCTGGGTCCACACCCCGCTCGATGAGCGCATCGCGCACCGCGCGCGCACGGCCATCGGAGAGCTTCAGGTTCTTGGCCGCATCGCCCACAGAATCGGTGTGGCCTTCGATCACCGCTTTGATGGTGGGGTTCGACTTAAACACGGCCGCCACCTGGTCGAGGATTTCGAACGAGATCGCACCGACAATCTTCGCCTTGTTGGTGGCGAAATTGATCTGCTGCTTGATCTCAATGCGGTCGTCGGTCTTGACGACCAACACCTTCTTCGGACAACCCGTCGGCGCCGGGCCCGGGATGTCGGGACATTGATCCACATCGTCGGTGATGGTGTCGCCGTCGCGGTCCTTCACCGGACAACCATTGTTCGACTGTGGGCCAGGATCCAACGGACAAGCGTCTACCACATCGAGCACGGTGTCCTGATCGTTGTCCGGGTCGGGGCAGCCATCCTCATCTTGGAAGCCGTCCTTGTCCTCGGGTACGTCGGGGCAGTTGTCGACGTTGTCAAGCACGCCGTCGCCATCACGGTCGCGGACTTCATCCTCGGGGCAACCGTCGTTGTCTTCGTTGCCATCTAGGTCCTCGGGGATATCCGGACACTTGTCGATATCGTCGGCGATGCCATCGCCGTCGCGATCCTTCACCGGACAACCGTCGTTCTTCGGGTCACCCGGTTCGAGCGGACACTTGTCGTTCACGTCCAGCACGGTGTCGGCGTCGTTGTCCGGATCGGGACAGCCGTCCTCGTCCTTGAAACCGTCTTTGTCTTCTGGTTCGTCGGGGCATTGGTCCAAGTCGTCTTGGATACCGTCGCCGTCACGATCAGTTTTGGTGATGATGAGCGGCTTGTCCTCGGCAATCAGCACCCGCTTCTCAGCGCACTCGTTCGGATCGGTAATCGACAACGCCTTGTCGATGTTCTCAAGGGCCGCGCGGTGATGGCGCTCGGCGCGCAGGAAATCACCTTGGGTCAACTCGTAGTCCAAAAACTCCAAGTTGGCTTCGGCGCGGGCCAGTTCGCGCGGCGCACAGCGATAGGCGCCCCGCTCGCGAGCATTGGCGATTTTCTTTTGGATCTGCGCAGCGTCGCCGCGCAGCTTGGCACCCGTGACACAGCCGGATAACCCCAGCACGACAAGTGCCACGAACCCGGCCCTCGAAACCATCAGTTGCTGCATGTACGACGCTCCTTTGCCAGGTTACGGGGTCGGCACGATGATGACGGGAGGTTGACCTGCGGCTGGCGCCTGCGCTTCTGGCAACATCACAGGTTGATCGCTTTGGGCTTGAGACTCGGCCTTTTTGCGGGCGTTCAACGCGTAGCTCTCAGCCTTTTCAGCGTAAATGCGCGCCGCCCAAAAATCGGAGTAGGAATACTCTTCGCGGGCTTTCTGGAGGTACTCGCGAGCCGCGGTGTACTCGTAGAGCGCAGTGCGTTTGGCCCCAGCGGTTTCAGCTGCTGATAACGCGATGTTGGCATTCACGATGTCGACCCCACCCACGATGGGACCGCATCCGCAAGAAACTATGAGTAACGCCACGAAACCCAGGCGAGCCACTACCGGCATGGTCCGCTCCTTCACAGTACGAGAACCGCACACAGCCACCTGCGCGGCCTTCGGGGACCCCGAAAAGGTCGCAAATGGCCTGAAATCACTAACAAAGGCGGCGATGCGGGTCAACGGCGGTGCACACGCCCTGCGTTGGCGCGAGCGAATTGCGGCACGCCGGTGGCGACCCCGCACTGCTGATTTCGACAGCACCACATCGTACAGCGCCGTTGTTTGCATCCGAGTCGCTTCCGTTGTTTGGGTGCGAAGGTTCGAGATGGACGATGGGGGGCAATGAATGCGGTTACCCCCGCGAAATCGGCCGCTTTCCCGTGGGCAAGCTGCGCCGGGTGCCACGTTTAGCGGCGCTCTTGCTGGGCGTGGCGACCAATTGGCCAGTGGTGACTTCAATCGGCTTGGCTCGCTTGGCCAACCCAAAAAGCACCAAACGCCACAGAGTCGCCCCCCAGGCCAGCAACAACGCGACGAGCATCGGCGGCAACAAGAATGCCAACTCGCTGTCGCCCAACGGGCGCAATGTAGCGGGTGCGGAGTCAAACGCGTCGAGCGTACCAACGCGCCACAGCCGGCCCCACCCGAGCCAAATGACCAGTCCGGTAGCGACAAGGGTGGCGGCGCAGACACCCCATGACAACCAGACCGGTGCCTTTTGCAGCAAGCGCCTCATCCCCAACAGCGTCCCCAGGGCCATCACCGGGTAGATAGCGGCCAACGCCGCATCAGCGACTCCCAACAGGCCGGAAGGCATTGCGTACATCAACGACCAAGCCGGGAAACGCCACAATAACAACGTCCCCAAAGGCACCACCACCAGGCCCTGCAAGAACACCAGAGACCAAAACGCGGAGCTCTTCCATAACCGCTGTTCGGCTAGGGATACGCGCCCCGCCACGGCCACGGTGGCGCCCATGGCCACACACACAGTGGCAGTGATCGGCACGGTAAGCATCGAACGTTATTGCCACGGCTACACTCCCGGGGCAACGCCGTCGCGCCGCAGTCTGCCCTAATGCGCAATGCTAGCAACAGCCTGTCTTGTTGCCTCGCATGCATTACGTTACGCTCCGATGTCTTTTGCCACTGAGGATCTCCATGTCAGAAGCCTTCTCGCGTTTTGTTGCCATGAGCTTAGGCACCGCTCTTGCGTTGGCTCCATTGTCGGCCATGGCCGCCCAAAAGAAGGCGAAGCATGCCAAAGGCAAAGCAGCCGCGCAGGCCACCAAGAAGGAAGTGGAGGCGCCTACTGAGGCCGCTGCAGAAGCGCCGCAATCGCTGGCAGACACCACGCCCTGGAACATGTTCAAGTGGCAAAAGGGTCCCACCACCGGCAAGCTGGCCGAGGTGGCGCATGTAAACGTGCCGGCGGGCTACCTGTTTGCCGATAAAGACGAAGCCCAAAAGATCATGACCGCGCTCGAAAACCCGGTAGACGGCTCCGAGTTGGGTTTGATCATGGTGGATCGACGCGAAGATAGTTGGATGGCGCTATTCGAGTATGAAGACAGCGGCCATATCAATGACGACGACAAAGATGAGCTGAAGCCTGACGATATCCTAAAGAGCATCAAAGAAGGGAACGAAGCCGCCAACGAGGAACGCAAGTCGCGCGGCTGGGCGGAGCTTACCATCACTGGTTGGTCTGAGCCGCCACACTATAATGAGCAAACCAAGCACCTGGAGTGGGCCATCAGCGCCACCTCTGAGGGGCACCCTGTGGTCAACTACAACACCCGCCTCTTAGGCCGCACCGGCGTCATGAGCGTGGTGCTGCTTGTGGCCCCCGACAAGCTGAAAGCAGCCTTGCCCGACTACCAAAAGCTCGTGGCCGCTTACAGCTACGTGGACGGCAACCGCTATGGTGATTACCGCCAGGGCGACAAGCTAGCCGAGTATGGGCTCGCCGCGCTGATGGTGGGTGGGGGCGCAGCAATCGCCGCTAAGACCGGGTTTTTGATGCAGTTTTTGTTGCTCTTCAAGAAGGCCTGGAAGCTTCTGATCGTTGGTTTGGTGGCGGCGGCGGCCGGGTTGAAAAAATTCGTAGGTCGGCTGTTCGGTGGCGGTAGCGACAAGGCACCACCGCTGACCCAGCAGGTTCCTCCCCGCGATGAACTGCCGCCCCAGGCTTGAGGCCGTGTAGGTGGTCACTGATCCCTGGCTTGAACTGGCGCTGATTCTGGCGGTGATCTACTGCCTGGAGCTGATCTCTATTCTGCCGCCACCGCGACGGCTCCTCCTCGAAGGCGTGCGGCGTCTCTACCTGTCGGTCTCGGGCGTCATTCTGCGCAACCCCTTGCCATGGTCTCTTACCTTCAACACCGAGAGTTTCCCGCTGATCTTCGGCACCGAAGGAGTGTACGCCTACGAACCCCACCAAGCCTCGAACCGCCGGCCCCCCGGCTGGGGGCATCGCTTCCTGCGCTATGACGAAATCGAGGAGCATGGTGTTGAGGCCAACGAGCTCAAGTTGAATGGTGGCACGTTCCTGAAGCTGTCGAGTGAAGCGTGGGCCCAAAGCTGCAACGAAGCCCTGCATGAAGTGCTTGAGGCTCCCGAGACCACACGGCTGGCGGTGATCCGCCGGTTGGTTGAACGACGGC
Organism: Myxococcota bacterium; assembly: GCA_022703175.1. Classification (GTDB taxonomy): domain Bacteria; phylum Myxococcota; class XYA12-FULL-58-9; order XYA12-FULL-58-9; family XYA12-FULL-58-9; genus JACRCV01. The sequence goes on from JAKLEG010000129.1 coordinate 6,755, forward strand.
TGGCGCCAACGCCCGCCGCCGAAACACTGCAGAATCTTCGGCGAACGTTGCTTTCGGCCCGCCTGCACGGCACGTTGTTGTTCGCGGCCCTGACGACAACTCTGACCTTGTTCGTGGCCACCGAATGGGCACGCAACCACTGGTCGCGCTTCGCGATGCTCCTTGTGCTCCTGCTCCTCTCTTGCGTGTGGGAGTTCGTGCGTGTGCATCGTCGCCTGTATCCCAACGCCGTCAGCGATCGATTTATTAAGACCTTCATCCTAGCGCTGAACCTGCCGACTGCCTGCCGGATGGCTGAAGCCTTGGCGCGCGACAGCCTGCGCCACCACCACCCGTTGGCCGTGCTGCAAACAAGTGGCAACCCCAAACAGTTCAAACGCCTCGCCAAACAGGCCTGGCTGGACCTCACCTACCCGGCGCCATTCGCCATCGAGCCCTCCGCCGAGGCCCGCGACACCCTGCAAACCCACCGTGAATTCGAGCGCGAAGCGTTGTCTCAGCTGTTGGAACACGCAGGCGTGTCGCTAAAAGAGCTGACCGCCGCGCCGCAACCCAGCTCCGACGCAAGTTGGGGCTACTGCCCGCGCTGTGAATCGCAGTTCGACGCCGCCACCGAAAAGTGCCCCGACTGCCGCACGCCGCCAGTTCCTTTCACGCGCGCTTGACACCCTGCACATGGCAAGGGCAAGAAGGGCCTCTTTCCCCGCGCAACCGACGCGGGCCAACCAAAGGTCCTGTCATGCTTACCACTCTTAACGCGATTGCCGCTCTGACGGTCACCGAACCCGCCGCAGGCACAAGTCTCGGCACGATTATTCTTGGCGTCTTAGCGTTGGTGTTCGCCGTCGCTGCCACGTTGGTGATGTCCAAGCTGAACGCCACCCGCAAAGCGCTGAAGGCGCTGACGGTGGAGCACCAAAGCACGTCGGAGGCCCATCGCGCCCTGATGGACAAGGAGCGGAAGCTCGCCAAAGAGCTCGAAGCCAAGAAGGCCGAGTACCAAGAACTCAAACAAGATCTGGGAGCGCAAAAGAAGAAGGGCTTCGGCGCCCAGGAAGAAACCAAAGGTTTGCGCGCCGAAATCAAACGCCTCACCGAAGAAGTCGAGCACGTGCGCCACGAACGCTCAGCCTATGACAGCGCACGCGAAGTTGCGAAGAGTCATGAGCCGAAGGCCAAGCCAATCGAAGCCAAACCAGTGGAAACCAAGCCCGAGCCGAAGGCAGAGCCGGTTGAGGCCAAGCCCACCATCGTAGTGGCCGACACCGAGCTGGCCGCCCGCGCCGAGCGGCTGGAAGCACAGAACAAATCACTGAGCGAAGCCTTGCGCGCTGAGCGCGACGAAAAACGCGCCTGGCAAGACGAGCAGAGACAAGCTCGCAAGCGCACCGAGGCTTTGCGCCGCATCGACATCATTACCAAGGGCAAAGTCGAAGTTCTGGAAGACCGCCTGAAGGGTTTGGGGCGGCAATACTATGAGGCGGTAAGCGAGCTGGCGGTGCTGAAGGGCGAAGTCGCCCCACCGCGCCCCCGTGACCTCGACGCGCCTGCGTCCGAGACACCTAGCACCGACGAACAAGATGCTGCCGGCGCTGCCGCACAAGCCAGTGCATTGCCGACCCGCAAAGCATCTGCCCCCGCCAAAGAAAATACCGGAGCTTAAGCTCCGACTGCGATCCCCATGACCGAGTCAGCTTCGCTTGCGCCCTCGCGCTTCTTGGAAGACGTCAGTCAGGCGCTCCTGCGTCGGGCCAAGACGTTGCTCGAATCCGCCACGCTCGTCGAGGACGTGCTCGCCCTGGCGCCGCTCGACTGCTACTTCGTCGTGAAGGAGCTGGGGGCTGAGGACGCCTTACCGATCCTGAAGCATGCGACCCCTGAGCAGCTCCAAACCATCGTCGATCTGGATTGCTGGCAGCACGACGAGCTGATGCCCCAGGACCTGGACGCGTGGTTGGCGAGCTTCGCGCACGAAGGCAAAGAAGCTCTAGCGCGAGCGTTCAAGAGCCTGGACGCGGAGGTTCAGATCCTGTTTCTGGCCGCCTCCCTGCAGATCCATTTGCCCAGCGACGGCGAGCCGCCCGAGCCGCTGGAAGATGTGCCTCGCATGCACACCACCGACACCTTCTTCGTGTTGGACGGGGTGGGCATCGAAGGGCACACCCTCAACCCGTTCACGCTGGTTGAGGCGCTCTACCTAGACGACCACGAAGAAGCCTACCGGCTGTTGATGGCCGCCAAGTGGGAGCACCCAAGTATCTTGGAGGAGATGGCGCTGGGTTTTCGCAACGGCCGCACCGAGGACTTGGGCTTTCCGCAGCATGGGGACGCCCTCAAGATCTTCGCCCCGCCGCAACCACTGACTCCGTTGGCCACACCGTACGCACCGCCGGTGGCCACGCTGCCAGCGCTGTATGCCCAACCGTTGCTTGAGGGTTCGCTGTTCACCCGCACGCTGGCCGCCGTGGCCAATCCAGAGCGGTTGGCCGCGCTCGAAAGCGACCTGGTCTACTTGGTGAACACCGCCGTGGTTGCCTATGGCGAGGCCCCCGGCGACCTCACCCATGTGCAGCAAATCGCCACCCGGGTGCGCGATACGGTGTCGTTGGGCCTCGAAGTCCTGCTTAGCCAAGAAGCCCACGTGGATGACCCCGAGAGCCCGGCGGCAATCACGCGCGGCGTGGAGTTGCTGGACCGAGCCCCAGTTCGTCACCTGTTCCGCTTAGGTCACCACCAAGTTGTGGAGTTGGCCAAGAGCGCACATCCCCTGCTAACCGATCCAGTCTTCTCCGCCTGGCTCCGCGCGCCCATGACCGAGCGCGACGACTACAGCCAAGACCGCCTAGATCGCGAATTTATTCAAGCACTTACGGCGCCGCGCCCGCTCTACGGCGGTTATGACAAGATGCACCCCGAACGCCGCAAAGCTTTCGGCTCACGCACCGAGTTGAAGCTCGCCGAAGCACGCTTGGATACAATCGCCGAACGGCAGACGTAAGTCACCAGAGCCCATGCACCTGTCGCCCCCACCCCTGTCACCTGCAGGTATCACCTGCACACCCGGCAATTCCTAAAAACCGAGATAAATCTAGCGAGTTATGCGGGGGAGTTTGGGCATGGCCTTTGCATTATCAAGCTCTGGTATGCTGACGTCAGGAGTTGTACGCATGAAAGCTGCGGTCTGCTTGTGCCTCACCCTGGGGGCAGGATGCGGTGCGGATTCGTTGGCGTCGATCTGCGAACGCGATCCCAAGCGCTGCGAGGAGCCCGAAATCACCCCCATCGCCGAACCGAGCTGCGGCAACAACGTCGCCGAGCAAGGCGAGTTCTGCGATGGCGCCGACCTCCGCGGCTACTCCTGCGAAGCGCTGGCATACACTGGCGGCGAGCTCAGTTGTCTGCCGGCCTATCACACGCGGCGTTGCGAGCTGGATCTGTCCCGTTGTCTGGTCGACCCGTGCGCCCAAGACCCACGCAATTGCGCCGAACCCCCGACGTGCGGCAACGCCCGCGCCGAAGCTGGCGAAGTGTGTGATGGCGACGACCTACGCGGGGCTAGCTGTATGACAGTGATGGGCGTGCCTGGCACGCTCAACTGCTACCCCCCTGGTGATGCTCGCGCCTGCCAAGTTGACACCAGCGGCTGCGTCATCGACGTTTGTGCCACCGACCCAAGCCTATGCACCCCCACGCCCGAGTGCGGCAACGGCAGCCTGGAAACTGGCGAAGCCTGCGACGACCAAAACACCACGGTGGGCGATGGCTGCGCCGCCAACTGCAGCATCGAGCCCGCCTGGAACTGCGTCGGGACACCCTCGATCTGTGGTCACTGGGTGACGGGCAATTGGAGCGGCTGCTCGCAAAGCTGCGGCGATGGCACGCAGTCGCGTACGGTTAGCTGTGAGAGTGCCAGTGGCAGCGTGCTTGGCGACACCGCATGCCTTCCCGCCAGTCGACCCGCCGCGCAACAAGCATGCAGTGGCGGTGGTTGCTGCGTCGCCAATGCCGGCGAGCCCTGCACCCGCCTGGACCACGGTATCAATCTGAACACCTATGTCACTTGCAATGGCATCTGCGCCGAAGGCTATTGGAACGGCACGGGCAATGGTCCGGGCGGTTACCCCTGTTACACTCCGGCGGGCGGCCGCTATGGCCTCTGCGAAGTGGTGCCCTGCCCCGACGCCGAAGGCTCCGTCGCCGATACCTGCTCGATGCACCCAGAAGTCCAAGGAACGATTACCTGCAATGGTTGGTGTGGATAAGAGGCCCATGGGATCGATCCCTGCCTCATTTCGGTAGCCGTTGACGATCCAACGCCACCCGTGTAGACATAGTGGGCTTCGTCAGCCGGGTGTCGTGTCGCGGTCTGACGTTGCAATGAAATGGCAGATGCCAGTCGGAGGAGTCGATGCTGTTGCTCCTTGGGCCCCGCACCTCGCGTAGTGTTCTACTGCTCGCTCTCGTCCTTATTGTGGGAAGCTCCGGTGCGTGCGCCGACCCCGAGGTGGGTCTATCGCTCGGCACAGCGCAAACGGCCACGGAGTTGGTACCTACCTGGGGCACCGACGCCACCTTTGAGGTTGGCAACTGGAACATCCACTGGTTCGGTTCCAACTACTCCGGCTACCCCGACCCCGCGCTGCAGCTGGCCAACGTTGAGCAGGTGGTCCGCTCGTTGGATGTTGACCTCTGGGGTATGCTGGAAGTCGTGAGCGCCGAGCAGTTCGCGCGCATCTCGACCGACCTGCCTGCCTACCAAGGCGTGCTGGCCAGCGACCCCACGGTGGTGGACGGCTCGCGGTACTACGCCAGCAACGAGCAAAAGCCGGCACTGCTGTTCAAGCGCGATCTCATCACACTCAACTCGGCGCGCATTATCTTGGGCAGCGTCGCCAGCGACTTCGCCGGCCGCCCACCGCTCGAAGCCAATGTCACCGTGCACTTGGGGGGTGTCGACAAGACGCTCACAGTGATCGTGGTACACCTAAAAGCGATGGAGGATGACGACTCCTGGCAACGCCGCGAGCGCTCAGTGCAAGCACTGCACGCCTATGTGCTGGCTGAACGCGCACAAGACGATGTCATCATGTTGGGCGACTGGAACGACAAGTTGCTCACGTCTATTTCCGCCAACCGGGGCAGTCCAATGGCAGCTTTGGTGAACGAGCCGACCCTCTCGGCGTTGAGCTTGCCTCTGGAGCAAGCAGGCGTCAGCTCTGGGCCGGGCCTGGGCGGCTTGGTGGACCACCTGTTTGTTTCGAAGCCGTTCGCCACCAACGTACCGTCAGGCGGCGTCGAACAATTCAAGTTGAGTGGCTTCATCCCGAGCTACGCCAAAACCACCAGCGACCATTTCCCGCAGTTGTGTCGCTTCACGAGCCTTGGCGCCCCCGCTGCCACGCTCGAAGTCCTGACCCCTCAAGAAGGTACCGATTGGCTGGCAGGCAACGTACAGCCGCTCACATGGCGCGCCGTAGGCCTGGATACGCTGACCATCGACCTGTCGCTGGACGACGGTGTTCACCTAAGCCGCGTGGCCACCCTGCCTGCCACTGCGGGCAGCTACACTTGGACGGTGCCGATCCAAACCACGGCCAACG
>JAKLEG010000013.1 GCA_022703175.1 Myxococcota bacterium
GTCGCCCAACGGACTGGGTTCGAAGCCCGCGAGAATCTTTGCAAGGCGCTTCAACTGCCCTTTGGCAGCGGTGACGTGGCCGCTCTTCTTGATACCGACCACGAGGGCCTTCATCTCAGGCACAGCACGCTTCTGCATCATGCCGGGCAGCACGATGCCGAGCCAACCATGCTGGTGCTGATAGACAAGCGCGGCGCGTGCCGCAAGCTCCCGGGCCTCGGCCAATTCTTGCGGACTGGGCTCATGGTCGAGCCGTTCGAAACTGTGGCACCAGTAGCCATAACGGTGCTTGCTACCGACGGGCTCGATCATTTCCGATATTCCCGGCGTGCAAACTCCCCATGGATCACCCACGCTCAACCCCAACATGCCCGTCACCACCAGGTTGTTGGCATCCACATAGCAGTCGGTCGTAAAGCGCACCCAGTTGCCGGTGGACACCACAGTCTCGACGATGCGGTCAGTGACCAGTACATCCAAGCCATGCTCTCGCAACGCCGCTGCGAACGATTCGACAAACTGCAGCGCCGAGGATTGGTTACCGTCCTGCAACGGCAACTTCATGTCGGGAAGAACCACCAGACGAAGTCGCGCAGGTGGCGCATTTTCCAGGAGCCAACCTTCGAAGTCTTCTGGGGGCATCAGAGCGAGGTCGTAGCCAGGTGCGGTGGCGCACTCGTCGCATGTGCACTCATAGAGCCGCACGTTGCCGAGCGGCGTGCATGCCATCAGAAAGTGTCCTTCGCTGATGAGGCACGCGCCATCGGGGCTTGTGAAGGTGGCGCCTCCATAGACGATGCGGACGATGAAGTCGGCTGGCTCGGACTCGCTATTGGTAACGTTGCTCATTCTGCAGCTCCCTTCTAGACGTTGCGCGTCCTGATGGATCTTGAGGATGAGAGTCGACGCCTACGCGAGCAGCGTCATCGCGCTTCCGAGAACGGTTGTGCGAGCAGAGATCTACTTGCTGACGATCTTGCCGTTGTCGGCCAACAACCGCTCTTGGAAGCTGCGTCAGGCTGCCCAAGCGACGTCCTTGTTTGAGATGCCAACGACGGTGCCGCCTTGTTGGCCTTTGCCTTCCAGCATGGCGCGCCCAGCGACCTTGAGCTGCAGCAGGGCCAATAGCGCCGCAGTCTTCCCGCTCAAAGAGCCGGGGCCGGCTACCCCAGCGTCACGGCTGACTGTTTACTCGTTCAGAGAGCTCGTGAGGTTCATCGCCAGCAAGGGAGGTCGGCCAACACGGCCCGGCAGTGGGCTGGTGTCACTTGGTCAATCTCGCCTGGCAATCCAAGCGTGCTTTCTTGCGGATAGCTGTCGTCGCAATACTCGAGCAGGCCCTGCCTCAACCGCTTTGGCCCCAAGGCCTTCAATACCTTCCGGTACTCCAGACACCCAACGATCGCCCATTTCTTGCGCAAACTTGCGAACCCTGCCCAATGACTGCCACCGAGAGCCCTTAGCACCTCCCGATTGGCGTAGTGCGGCGAAATGCTCTCGACGTAGCCGGTAATGGGCGCCACAGCTTCCTGACGTTCGCTTTTTGCCTCACGAATCTCCTGATCCTTGGCCATCGCGTCGGTCAGCTCCTCTGTGAGGTCAGCAACGGCGGCCAGCTCCTCGGCTACGGGCAGGAGTTGCTGCAATATCTCATTTGCGCGGGGGAAGTCCTTGGCAGCAATACTCTCCTTCATTGATGCCAGAAGCTTTGGGGCTTCTGCTACCAGTGCATCGTGCTCTTGTTTCAGAATCACGGGATTGAGCCAGTCCACACTCTCAAGTCGCTCTTGGCCATCGTTGGCTGCTTGGTAATAGCCAGGGTCCTGGTTTAGATGGACTGCAGCATAGCTGTTAGTCGCTCGAGCGCAGAGTCGGTCAGTCTTCGTAACCTTTAGGTGCCGCGGAGCTTCAGCCACTTCGACGATTGGCGTCTTTCCAAGTAGAGGAACTTGATACCGACCAGGCAGGTCAGACCGCGGGCGAGCGTCGGCCGCTACTACGACGTTCTGAGCGGCAACGCCTTGAGCAAGGAGCGCGTCGCGAACCGCGCTGGCAAGACACCAGACGGCCTCGGGTCGCTCACCGAGGGCAAAGGGAACGAGCACGAGCGCTTGGTCCTTGCCAGTCACCAAGGCTTTGAGTTTTTCTGTCTGCTCAACTTTGTAGATGTGTCGCGGCAGACCGGCCGGCTCTCGCCGGTCGCTGGGCTTGAGCTTAATGAGATCCAAGGCCGAGGAGAGCGTGTTTCGCGCTTGCTCGCCAGCCTCAAAATCTTCGATTTGCCGTGAGTTTATCAGCTTATTGAGACGCTCCAGGCCTGAGCTCGCCTGCTCGTATACGCGTTTGTCGTCCTGTGCATTAATGGCCAACGACAGAAGAGTCTTTGCATTCTCTTGAATCCTGGCGAACTCTTCGCCTGCGGCCTTCTGTTCCAGCGCGATCGACCGCATCTCGGCCTCATATTCCTCGCGGACTTTCCTAATCTCCGCTTCGGCCTCACGTCTCTGGACTTCTGCTGGCGTTGGTTTCTGCCCAGCTTTTGGTCCCACGCGTTGGTGGCGACAAGCGCCGACACCCATGAGAGTCATCCCGACTAGCAGTGCGAGGGCAAGCGTTGCCAAACCCTGTCGCAAGATCTGAGATCTTCTCGTGGTGCGCAGAGACTGATGATTCGCAAAACGTGTCATTGCCTTGTCTCTCCCCAGTGATGACAGGTACGTCCCCAAATCCAGTATACGCACCGCCAGTCACCTCTTGAGTCTGTACCAACAGTCACTCTCTCAAACAATACTTCCAGATCGTTGTCGCCCCGCTACGGTCAGTATCTTCTCGCACACGAGGACATCATGGCCCTCGGTGCCAACATCACAGCCAATGCATTGAAGCGATTGCGCCAGCGCCGCGAGGAACTCGGCTTGAGCCAAGCCCAAGTCGCGGGCGCCGTCGGGGTCAACCCGAGCTACGTGGGCCTATTGGAGCGTGGCGAACGGGTACCTTCGCTCGACATCCTATTGAGCCTTTGCGAGGCGGTGAGGCTGGCACCCGCCGAACTGTTCGCCGATGCCAACCCCAAGCCCATCAAAGACGACCCTGAGCTCGCCCAAATCCGCTCGCTCTTCACCCACTGGCCCGTTGACCACAAACAAGCGGCCGTACGAGTGCTGCGCGAGTTGGACAAGCTCCGAAAACGCTAGGCCGTGATTCGGGCCCAAACCTCGAGGTCCGTATCAAGTCGCCGGTCACGCAACAGCTTGTATTCCGAAGCCGTGAGCCGCCGGAGTGCTGTCGCGGAGGTTGGAAGATGGGGACTCCCGACTGCCGCAGGCGCCCAGCACAAAACCTACAGCGCGCTGTCCATCGACAGAGCCAACCTTGACCCTCCAACACCCAGCGGCTACTTACACCCCACGCTGGACCACGAAGAACGCAGAGTATCGCATTGAATCCCCAAGCACTGAGCCGACCTTGTCGCGCGTTGTCCGCCATCGATCGTTGTGCGCATGTCACCCTGTGAGCAACCCCATGCAAAAGCCCTGGCTCTCGCACTATCCCAACAACGTTCCCCATTCAGTGGTACATCACCCCCTCACATTGGGTGAATTGCTCCCGGCCGCAACACAGCGTTACCCGGACAAACAAGCTCTGGTGTTGGCCGTGGCAGCCGCGGGACGATTGTTCACCACCTCGATGACCTACGCGGAGCTTGAGGTCCACGTAGCGCGCTTCGCAGGTGCGCTGGCGAGCCTTGGGGTAAGCAAGGGCGATCGGATAGCACTCTATTTGCCGAACTGCCCTCAATTCCTCATCGGCTACCTCGCTGCCGCTCGCCTCGGCGCCATCAGCGTTCCTTTCAATCCGCTCTATTCCGCCCGCGAAGCCTCCCTGCAGCTGCGCGACTGCGGCGCCAAGGTGGCGCTGGTGTTGAGCCAGTTCTACCCCCTCATTCAAGAAGCGCGCATCGGCAGCGCCCTCACCCACGTGATTGTCAGCCACCTGAAGGAATACTTCCCAGCGCCGCTGTGGCTTTTGTACACGCTCAAACAGGAGCGAAAGCTTCCGCGCGCGCCACTTGGTAAAGGAGACTTACGGTTTCGTGATCTACTCAAACCGGCGCCGATCCCGCCCATCCCGCGCGTGAGCGAAGACGACACCGCAGTGCTGCTGTATACCGGCGGTACCACCGGCGTTAGCAAAGGCGTCGAGCTGACGCACAAGAACCTCGTGGTAAACGCCGAGCAGAATCGCGCGTGGGCAGACCTGGGCGATGGCTGCGAGACGGCGCTCGCCGCCCTACCGATGTTTCATGCCTTCGGCCTTACCTGTAGTGTCAACGTCGGCTTACTCACGGGAGCCACGCTCGTATTGGTACCCAATCCACGCGATATTGGTGGGCTCGTGCGCACCATCGAAGAGCTCCGACCCACCGTCTTTCCGGTGGTTCCAACCTTGCTTGTAGCCATCAGCAACTATGCTGATGGCTACAAGCACGACCTCAGCTCGGTACGAGTTTGTCCATGCGCTGGCAGCCCTTTGGCCCCGGCCGTGCAGAACACGTTTATCGAACGCACAGGCATTCGGGTGGTGGAGGGCTACGGCCTCACGGAGGCAGCCCCTGTGGTCATGGGCAATCCGCCATTTGGTGACGATCGTCACCAAACGATTGGCATCCCCTACCCTGATACTGAGGCACGCATCGTCGATCTCGACACGGGCCTACGCGATATGCCGTTCGAGGGTGACTGGACCGTACCCGGAGAGATCGTGGTACGCGGCCCCCAAGTGATGAAGGGCTATTGGAACAACCCCCAGGAGAGCGCGGCACAGCTACGCCATGGCTGGCTGCACACAGGCGATATCGGGCAAATGCATAAGGACGGCTACTTTCGCGTGGTCGATCGCGCCAAGGATATGATTATCCGCAGCGGCATGAAGGTTTATCCAGCCGAAATCGAAACGGTGCTGATGGAGCACCCCTCGGTGCAGCTCGCCTTGGTCATCGGCGTGCCCGACGCGAGCCGCGGTGAACTGGTGAAGGCGTTTGTAGTCCTCAAGCCAGGCGCTGCCGCAGACGTGGAAGCGTTGCTCAGCTACTGCCGGCAGAACCTCGCCAAATACAAGGTCCCATCCGCCATTGAATTTCGCCGCGAACTTAAACTCTCCGCGGTCGGTAAGCCGCTCAGGCGAGCGTTGCGCGAGGAGCTGGCAGCTTGATGGTCGACCCAAAGACCGCCTTGGTCACAGGTGCAAGTGCCTTAGTTTCGGGCGCCACGGGCTTCTTGGGTGGTCATCTTGCGGCCCTGCTCGTGGCCAAGGGCTATCAGGTGCGAGCCCTGGCGCGCACCACAAGCGACCTCGGCAAACTCACCGCGTTGGGCGTTGAGGTTGTGCCAGGCGATTTGGGAGATCGCGAGTCCCTCTGCCGCGCGGCCGCCGGCCAACGCCTGGTATTTCATACCGCCGGAAAAGTAGCTGATTGGGGGCCACCCGACGCCTTCTTTCAAGCCAACGAGATCGGGGTCGCCAACATGATCGCCGCCTGCCAACAGGCGGGGGTTGAACGGCTGATACACACGAGTTCGCTTACCGTCTTGGGCTTGCCGCGCCACGGCAAACTCATCGACGAATCAAGCCCGTACGGCACCGACGTGCGTGACCCGTACAGCGTAAGCAAGATCGCCGGCGAAAAGCTGATGCGTGCGGCTCACGGCCACATGGGGCTTGGGGTGACCATCGTACGGCCTGGAGTCATTTGGGGTCCGGGCGACATCACCATCATTCCGCGATTTGCCGCGCTCTTGCGCCGAGGCAGGATGGTACTGACCAACGGCGGCCGCAATCTCATCGCTTTGTCACATGTCGATAACCTCGCAACGGGAATGCTACTCGCTGCTGAAACCGAGGCCGCAGCGGGCGAGATCTACCACATCACCGACGGTGAAGAGCTTACGGCACGCACCGCCCTCCATGCCTTGGCTGAGGCACTTGGCACCCAACCGCCACATCGCTCGCTACCATTTTGGGCGCTTTATGCCGTCGGCGCGACGCTCGAAGGTGTCGCCACCATCTGCGGCCGCACCAAGCCGCCCGCCATCACCCGCTACGGCGTGCGCCTCGCCTCCTGCCATTGCCGCTACGACCTCCACAAGGCTCAGCGCGAGCTTGGCTACATCCCTCACGTTACGTTCCGCGAGGGCATCCGTGCGCTCGCCCAAGACCCAAGCTTCGGTCGCGGCGCCACGGTGCATCCGGGAGAATCATCGCATGGTCAGTAAGATCAAGCTCGAAAGCCTCGGCGTCTACCTTCCCGAGAAGGTCATCACGATGGAGGAGCTGCTGGCTGCCTGCCGCCATCGACCGAGCCTTGACCTCGAACGGATCACTGGCGTGCATGAGCGCCGGGTGGCTGAGGGCGAATATGCGGCCGACCTCGCGAGCAAAGCGGCTTTGCGGGCACTGGCGATGTCGCGCTATCAGGCCGCTGAGCTGGACGTGATCGTTTGCACCAGCATCTCCAAGCACAACGCCCCTGATGAGTTTAGCTTCGAGCCCGCAACCGCCGTGCTGGTCCGCAAGGCCGTAGGTGCCTCGAACGCTATCGTCTTCGACGTCGTCAACGCCTGCGCCGGCATGCTCACCGGAATCTACATTTTACAGGGCCTCATCCGCTCGGGGGCAGCCCGACGCGGCATGGTGGTGAGCGGCGAGCAAAACCTGCCGCTCGCCTGGACCGCCACGCGCGAAGTGCGCCACAGCCTCGATGGTCAATTGGCGGCATTGACGCTGGGAGACTGCGGCGCGGCCGTGATCTTGGATGAATCCTCTGACCCGCGCTACGGCTTCCATTGGCTAGATTTGGTCACCGGCGCCAAGCACGATCATTACTGCTACTCACGCCCGTCGGCCCGCGGCCATGGTGGCATCCTCATCACCAAGGCGAGGGGGCTACAGATCAAGGGCAACCAACACTTTCCGTTCTATTTCAAGCAGGCGCTGGACGGCTCCGGATGGAGCGTGGATGACGTGCAGCACATCATTCCACACCAGGTGTCGGTGCGCGCGATCAAAACTGGAACCAAGGCATTGAAGCGATTCTTGGGTGTGGAGATGCCCGACTACTTTCTGTGCTGTGCCGAGAAGTACGGCAACACCACGACCACAAGCCACTTCCTGGCGCTGCACGAGTTCATGCTGCGCGGCCGAATCCATCGGAACGAGAACGTGGTGTTGGTGAGCGGTGCGTCGGGCATCGTGATCTCACATGCCACCTTCACGCTCGACGATCTCCCCGACCGCTACCGCATGCATCTCGCCCACGAGGTGCAATCATGAGGCGTTGTCGCATCGAGAGCTTGGGCGTAAGCCAGCCAGGACGCACGCTGCTACGCAAAGGCGCGTTGACACACGCCCTCACCGCTGGCCGACGTTGTTTGAAGGCGTCCCATTACCATCCGAACGACGTTCGCGTGCTTATCAACACGGGTGTGCACCGAGACGGCCACGTCTGTGAGCCAGCCATCGCCGCGTACATCCAGCACCACCTCAAGATCAACGTCGAGTTCCAGGGCCGGCGGACGCTCGCCTTCGACCTGCTGAATGGTGCCTGCGGCATGCTAAACGGCATGCACCTGTTAACCTCGCTGATGCAGGCCCAAGAGATCTACGCGGGGATGATCATCTCCAGCGAAGCCAACTCCGACCGCCGTCCCGACCCAGGGTATCGCTTTCCCGCCAGTGGCGCGGCGGCACTCCTTGACCTCTCTCCAAAGAACGATGTCGGTTTTGGTGCCTTTGCTTTTCATACGAATGAGCGCCAAGCCGAGCTCGTGACCTCCACCGTGAGCCTCGCAACCAAAGGTGGACATCTGCTTTGGCGTGAGCAGGCGGGGCTCGAAGCGGCCTATCTTGCGGGGGCGTCGCCAGCGGTCGCGAGCGTGCTTGCAAAAGATGACCTGCGCCTAGATGACATCGATCTTGTCATCCCTGCGCAAATCTCGGCGCAATTCTTAGAGCAGCTGCCCCACACGTTGGGCATTGCGCCGGAGCGGGTGCTAGATCTGACCGCCACGCTTCCTGACACCCACTCCACCTCGGTGCTGCTCGCGCTTAAGCAAGCACAAGATGCCGGGCGATTGCCTCCCAAAACAAAGGCCGTCCTCATCGCCTTTGGCTCGGGCGTTACCGTGGCCGCGGCCACCTATCACTTCTAGCCCCTGCTCAGCGTTAATAGGGTAAGCCCAGCGCTCGGCATAGATACGCCATGAGCGGTGCAGCCTTGGCCACGTTTTCGGCATAGTGACTTAAAAATGTTGGACTACAAACCTGAGCCTCGGTAAGTGACGCCCCCGCGATAAAATCCTTGCGCCTGAGGTCCAGCGCTGCCGGGTGGCTATCATCGTAGGGGCGGGGGGTGCGCTTCAGGCTGTCACCCACCAATTCGAACACCGCTGCGAACGGCTTGTTGTACGCCGCCTTCTTCCAGGCTGCCGGCTCCTCGGCGATGGCCTTACGGATCCGATTCGTCGTGGGCGTATCGGGATGCCAGATACCCACGCCTATGAAACAATCCTCTGGCTCCAAATGCAGGTAGAACCCGGGGGCGTGTACATCTTTGCCCGCCTGGTGGCGAAACTGAATGCCAACGTTGGTTTTGTATGGGCTCTTATCTTTAGAAAAGCGCGCGTCTCGATGAATGCGGAACAACGAGCCGCCAGCCTTCCTAGGCTCGGCCACAAAGTAGTGGCTCAACATGTTAAGAGGCCCCGCGAACTCTTCGATAAAACGTAAGGCTGGCGAACGCACGACGTTCTCAAACCGCTCTTGGTTCTTCTCAAACCACGCCTTGTCGTTATGCCGCTTGAGCTCGGTAAGAAAACGAAACAACTCGGGGCTGAAGTGAGGTGCCATGCAACGACGGTAGCCACACGCGGCGCTGGGGGCAACCGACTCGGGGTTCGTCGGGATAACTCCGGCATTCATCGGGAAGCGGACGCGCATGGGTTCGCGCGGGGCTATCGTTGTGGCATAGCAAGCACTCACAACGGGTGCGTGGAGGTTTATCATGAATCAAGAACTTCGGCCGACGCCGGCAGAACGACTGCATCGTTTCCACTCCCACCACCACCGTCACGGGATCGTGCCGGGGCTGATGGTCATTACGTTGGGCGTGTTGCTCTTGTTGCGCGAGCTGGGGATGCTGCCTGCCAGCCTACGCGTTGTCGACTTTTGGCCATTGTTGCTCGTGGGTTTCGGACTGTCACACCTAATCCGCGCGCGTGGCATGGGCAGCATGTTGATGGGCACCGTGGTCGGCCTGTTTGGCGTCGGCCTACTGGTGGAGAAGCTGGGCTTCATCGAAATGGGGGCCGTGCACTTTTGGCCTGTGGTCATTGTGGCGATCGGAGTTGCTATCCTGTGGCGCGGCCTAACCCGTTCCAACAACCACCGACATCTGTGCAATGAGAGCGTCTCAGTGGGTGAGCTGAAACGTTCAGTGACGATGAGTGGCGCCAAACTCGTCGTCGACACCCCGACCTTCACCGGTGGTACGCTCAGCGTCACGATGGGTGGCATGGAAGTGGACCTGCGCCGAGCCTTGATGGTGCAGGAGTCTGCCGTCCTCGACGTTGACATGATGATGGGCGGCCTAGAAATGCGCGTGCCCTCACATTGGCAAGTCGTGAACGAGATCCAACCGTTTATGGGCGCGGTCGAAGACAAAACAGAGCCTGTGCCCGACTCCACGGGTGTCTTGAAGAAGCTCATCTTGCGAGGCTCCATCACGATGGGCGCGGTCGCCACCAAGAACTGAACTCAATCGCGTGCACCCCACCCTGCCCAAGCTCCGGCACTTTCTTGTCTATCTAGGCGTTTGGTTACTGCTATCGCAGCTCCCTGCGCTGTTCATTAGCGTACCCAATTTTGACCTATGGCCGGCAGCAACGCTCGCAACGGTCATGCCCACGTTCCTCTTTGGCCTGTTGGCACTCAGCTTTTATTATGTTTGCCGCACGCTGCCGCTCAGCCCCGCGTTGTTTACGCGGGCATCGGGTTTACACCTGTTGATGGCCGTGGTTTGGGCGGTGGTCTACCTCGCGGCACTTCATGCCACAGCCTGGCTCGTAGACTGGGTGAGCACCGCCACAGACGTCCTACCGCTCATCGAGGCACGTTGGCCGCAGCTATTGCCGCTGGGCGCTGCGTTCTATCTCGGGGCTATCGCTTTCTTCTATCTGGTCATCAATATCCAATCAGCGCACACCGCCCTGGCAGAGGCCGCAACCGAGCGCTTGCGCGCCCGCGAAGCACAATTGAACCTGCTCAAAGCCCAAGTGCATCCTCACTTCTTGTTCAACAGCCTCAACACCATCAGCGCCCTCGTGACCCCCGAACCCGGCTTGGCACGTGAGCTGTGTGCGCTACTCGCCGACTTCCTACGCAAGAGTCTCACGTTGGGTGAACACGACACGATTCCACTCGCCGACGAGCTGGCCTTGGCCAAGAACTATTTGGACATCGAGAAGCTGCGTCTGGGTGAACGCCTCACCATCGCCTGGGATGTGGCGCCGCAGACTCTCGCGTTGCCAGTACCAGCGTTGCTGCTGCAACCACTCATCGAGAATGCCATCACCCATGGTGTCGCCACCTGTGTGCAAGGGGGCACATTAACGCTCACGACAGTCCGCGAAGGCGCCATGCTAAAGGTGCGCATCGGCAATCCCTTTGACCCTGAGGCACCACCGCGCAAACGCGGGGGGGTCGGTTTGGCCAATGTCAGCCGCCGCTTACACGCTCGCTACGGCAAAGCCGCCGCCTTCACGACCGCGCGTTATGCCGAGGCCTTTCAGGTGCAGTTGTTGCTCCCACTCGACGAGGAGGCTCCCGATGCCGCGCCCCCCTGAGCTCCGCGTGCTCATCGCCGATGACGAGGCTCCCGCGCGCGAACTACTGAAGGAATTCTGCCAACATCACCCGGACCTCATCGTGGTGGGTGAGGCCAGCCATGGCCTGATGACGGTGAAACTTGCGCAGGAGTTGCAACCGCAACTGCTGTTGTTGGACGTGCAGATGCCCAAGCTCAATGGCTTTGAGGTCTTGGAGCTTCTCGACCAACAACAGGGTGTCATCTTCACGACAGCCCACGATCAGTACGCTGTCCGCGCGTTTGAAGTGAACGCCGTGGACTATCTCCTAAAACCGATCACCCAAGGTCGCTTTGACGCGGCACTGGCCAAAGTACGCAGCCACACCGGGGTACCGCGCGGATTCGATTTCCGCGCCTTGGTGGCCGCGTCCCGCCCTGTCGGTGTCTATGCTGAACGGTTGGTCATCAAAGACGGCGCGCGCATCGAACTGTTGTCGGTCCAGGAGCTGGACTACGCCCGGGCTCAGGGAGACTACGTCGAGCTCGTAAGTGGCAAGAAGAGCTGGCTCAAAGAACAGACCCTCCAAGATTTGGAGACGAGCCTTGATCCCGCGCGCTTCGTCCGGGTGCATCGCTCCTTCATCCTTAACGGCGAGCGCCTGGCGCGCTTAGAGCCGATGAGCAAGGACTCGAAAGTGGCCATCCTCAAGACCGGCGCGCAGGTGCCAGTGAGCCAGACCGGCATGCAGAAGCTCGCGCACTGGTTGACGCAACTCGGCCCCTAGCGCAGGTCGGCAGCGGTCTGGCTGACCCCACACTGTGGCGCGAAAGACTTGCACTCTCGGATCTGGAATGGTCTGCTGATCACGCTTGGATAGCGTGTGAGCCGTGTCGTGGCTCGCTGGAAAGGACACTCAGCGGATGACTGCCCGACAGCCACCCCCAGTGGCCGAGCCCGCTCCAGCGCGTCCCCCCACGTCACCGATGACGCCGCACCCTGTCAATCTTACCGTCCCACCTCCTGCCCGCGTAACCCGATTCTTCTACCGTTTTATCAATCGTATCGTAAAACACAGCGATGATCCGTTTGTGCAGATGCGCGCCAAGGTGCTGCTTTTGATCGCAGCACTGAGCACCTCAGCATCGCTTATCTATGGTGTCATGCAGTGGCGGGCTGGCCGCCAGGAGTTGGCGTTGTTGTTTGCGACCTCGGTGATACTGGTGGTGGCAACGTTGGTACGCCTGTGGCTCACCGGAAAGATCCGCGAGTGCAGCCACATCGGTGTCGCGGTGAGTTATATCCTAACCACGGTCGCAACTTACCTCACCGGCGGTTTTCGACTGGCCAACGTGGCCGCTTTCTTCGTACTCTTCATTGCACCGGTCTTCCTGTTTGGACGCCGTGGCCTGGGTTGGACGTTCTTGGCATTTGCCACAGCCGTGACGTTCCAGGTGGCAACATTGCGGGGTTACACCTTTCCCGAAGCCATGCCGCTTGAATCCCGCGAGCTGGACGCTTTTGTCACCTGGCTCTACGGGGGCGTCATTATCACTGGGCTCGCGTTGATGTATGACGGTGCGCGTCGGCGCGCGATCCGCGGCATGCAAGAGGCGAGTCGTGCCAAATCGGCGTTTTTAGCCAATCTCAGCCACGAGATTCGTACCCCCCTCCACGTCATTATGGGGGTGCATCGGCGATTGGAGGAGGCGCCGTTATCTCCGGCCCACGCAAGCATGTTGCGCGTGGCTCAGGATAACGCCACGAGTCTCCTGTCACTGTTCGACGACCTTTTGGACTTGGCACGCACCGAGCGTTCCACCTTCGCCATCGACAACCAACCCTTTGCCCCCGTCCCGGTGTTTGAGTCAGTGGTGCGCGTGCTTGAAACGTTGGCGCAAGAGAAGGGCATCAGCGTGCATGCTCATGTCGCGGCCGCCGCACCTCGGTGGCTTCAAGGTGATGCCCGACGCATCCGGCAGATCATGCTCAATCTGGGCATGAACGCGGTGAAGTTTACCGACCGTGGCTCGATTGAGCTGCGCCTCGACATGGGCGAGGCCGGTCCCTCCGGACTGCATTTCGAAGTGCGCGACACCGGCATCGGCATCTCCTCGGTCGACCGAGACCGAATCTTCGAGCCCTTTGCCCAAGTTGACACCTCGGCCGCCCGGCAGAACGCCGGCGCTGGTTTGGGGCTGGCAATCGTCGCTGAGTTCGTACGGCGCATGAACGGCAAGATCACGGTCCAAAGCCGCCTCGGCGCCGGCAGCGTGTTCCTGGTGGACCTCCCTCTCCGACTACCTGTCAGTGCTCCAACGGCGGTGCCTGCCAGCACTGCTGAGACTGGAGCAGGCCGGTTCGAAGGGCTCGAAGTGCTTGTGGTAGACGATTTAGAGATCAACCGCAGCCTCACCCGCGCGATGCTTGAGCGGCTGGGTTGCACGGTGCGCGAGGCCCACAATGGTGCCGCGGCACTGGAGCAAAGCCGCAACCAGCGGCCCGATTTGGTGCTGTTGGATGTGCAGATGCCAAGCATGGATGGCCTAGAAGTCGCGCGCCGTTTGCGCCAGCGCGAGCAGGAACGCGCAGCTCCCTCGGTGCCGATTATCGCCTTGACCGGACGGGCCAGCGCCAGCGATGAACAGGAATGCTTGGCGGCTGGCATGAACGGCTGCCTGTTCAAACCGTTCGGAACCGAAGAGTTGCACCAGTTGTTGTTACGTCACCTGCCGTCGTAAGCATGTCAAACACAGACGTCGCCCTACCCACGTGGGTCCAACACCTTGAGGCGCTGCAGAAACCGTTGCGGCCACTGACAACCACCGGTAACGACTGGGATAACCCCGACGTCGCGTTGAACTATCTGCTAGTATTTCCTGAAAATTCCGACACGGACGCAGTACGGATCGGGGTTGCCGAGCGGCGCCGAAAAAAGAGCGGCGAGTGGAGCAAGCCGGTAGCCCGCATGATTGGCCATCATGATATCCCGCTGCTCCCGGATGCACGGGATCGCCAGATCATCGCGCAGCTGACCAGCCATACTGCCGCCCACGACCCAGAAGCACGCGAAGCGCAGTACTTCCTTACCCTGCACGCGGCACCGCTGTTGATCGAAAGCATGTGCGAAACCGGCCGGTGCTTCCTCCATCACCTGCACCAAGAGACACCGCCTCCCGAACCGGTACCGCTTTGCTTCGACTCCGGCGAACCGTGGGCCATTGCGCTCGCGATCCAAGATACGCCTGCGGGTTTTCGACCCCGTTGCACGCTGGTCCGCGGCGACCGCCACCTAGAGGCCAGCACTCCAGAATTCATCTCTCCTGCGGGTTTGATGCTGCTGGGCAACACAGTGGCCCGCTTGGAGCTTGAGGGCTATCGCTGGCTCGCTCTCACACGCACGCATCCCGACTTCGCCGTCCCCGCAGAAGGCACGCCAGCGCTGATGGCGGCGCTCTATGGTCCCGCCGAGCCGCGTCAATTGAGGCTCCCGGCGAATCTCCAGCTCGCCGCATGCCGCCCGACTCCGATTCCGCATGTCCGCATCGAAATGCTACCGCCGGTGGCTGGCCTCCAGGAGTTCGTCGCAACATTGAGCTTCGATTATGCCGGCACTCTTCTAGACGCTGGCAGCAGCGACCCCAGCGTCGTTGAGCCCCTCAACCACCGCGTGCTGTACCGTGACCCAACCCGCGAAGCGGAAGCCGTGGGCGCACTGCTACGTCATGGTGCCCGCGCAGGTTCCTGGGAGCAGGGGCGGGCGTTTTATGTGAAGAACAGCCGGCGAAACGAGTTTATGCGCGGGCTTTTGGACTCAGGCTGTGTCGTAAATCTGGGCCGGCGCACGCTCCGCCAGGCCGACAAGCCACAGCTGAAAGTCACCTCCGGCATTGACTGGTTCGATGTCACCGGTGGCCTCAATTTCGAAGACACCGAAGTCCCCTTGCCGCGCCTATTGCAAGCCCTCCAACGAGGTGAAACCACGCTCGATGTAGGGTCTGATGCGGTAGCCCTGATCCCTACCGAGTGGCTCAGTGAGCTCGCCGCCTTGGGCGAGTTGGGCACCGCCCACGGCGACGCTCTGCGCTTCAATCGTTCCCAATTGGGCGTCATCGATGCTCTGCTGCAAACCCTTCCAGAAGTCTCCGTGGATGAGCGCTATGCACGAGCACGCACGGCCCTGGCAGGTTTCGCCGGCATTACACCGATTGAGCCACCCAAAAGTTTTAAGGGCACGCTGCGCAGCTATCAACGCGAAGGCCTGGGCTGGTTGCTGTTCTTGCGTCGGCTGGAACTCGGCGGATGCCTCGCCGATGACATGGGCCTCGGCAAGACGGTGCAGGTGTTAGCGCTGTTGGCCGAGCACTATGAGCGCCGCACCCAAGCGACGCGTCCCTCACTGATCGTCGTGCCCCGCTCGCTCGTGTTCAACTGGCGCATCGAGTGTAAAAGTTTCACCCCACATCTCCGTTTGTTGGAATACACAGGCAGCGATCGCAAGGAGCGTCCCGAGCGCCTTGCCCAAGTTGATTTAATTCTCACCACCTATGGCACGCTTAAACGCGACGCGCTGATGCTGCGTAACCTGCCGTTTGACTATGTGATTCTGGACGAGGCGCAGGCAATCAAGAACGCCAACACTGACATTGCCAAGTGCGTGCGGCTGCTTACCGCCAAACACCGCCTGGCGCTCACCGGAACGCCTGTGGAAAACCACCTGGGCGAGCTGTGGAGCCTGTTTGAGTTCCTGAACCCGGGCATGTTGGGCGCAAGCCGTGTGGCCAAACAATTGGAGAGTGACAGCCGCAACCCTGACGCAGCCACCGCACGTTTCCTGAGCACCGCGCTGCGCCCGTTCATCCTGCGCCGCACCAAGGCGCACGTGGCCCCCGACTTGCCGGCCAAACTCGAAGAGACGATCTACTGCGAGCTCTCTAAGCATGAGCGCTCCCAATACCAAGAGCTGCTCATGCACTATCGCCAGCGCTTGTTGGGCGCAGGTGATCCTCGCGACTTGAACCGTTCGCGAATGCAAGTGGTCGAGGCGTTGTTGCGTTTGCGCCAAGCCGCCTGCCATCCCGGGCTCATCGACCATGGACGCATGAGCGAAAGCTCGGCCAAGCTGGACGCACTCTTCCCAATGCTGGACGAAGTTTTGGAAGAGGGTCACAAGGCGTTGGTCTTTTCGCAGTTCACCACCTTCTTGGGGCTTGTGCGCGAGCGCTGCGAAGTTAAAAAGTTACGCCACGCTTACTTGGACGGTGCCACCCGTGACCGCCAAGCCGCCGTCGACAAGTTCCAAACTGACCCCGACTATCGCCTGTTCCTGGTGAGCCTCAAGGCGGGGGGGGTTGGCCTCAACCTGACGGCCGCTGATTACGTGTTCCTACTCGACCCATGGTGGAACCCCGCCGCCGAAGCCCAAGCCATCGACCGTACCCACCGCTTGGGTCAAAAGCGCCAAGTCTTCGCCTACCGCTTGGTGGCGCGCGACACCATTGAAGAGAAGGTGCTAGCGTTACAGCAACAAAAGCGACACTTGGCTGACGCCGTGCTCAGCGGCGACAACGGCTTGCTCAAAAATATTGGTATCGATGAGCTAAAACTGCTGTTGTCGTAAGCTACTGAGGCATCGGCTTGGCAAGAGGACGCTGCTTGCGCCGCGGTGTCGGCACTGTCACCGCAACCTCACCTTGCACCTCAGTCTGGCACGCCAGCCGCCAACCCTCGGCCAACGAGACATTTCCTAACACAGTCTTCTCTAGCAGCGTGGGCGGACTCAAATGACTCAAGCCGCTGGTGATCTGCACCCGGCAGAGATGACAGTTGCCTCTGCCGCCGCACGCGGAGCTAAACGGCACCCGCTGCGCCTCAATCACATCGAACAGGCGCATCCCCACCGTCACCCCGGTGGCGTGGCCGTTCATCCAAACTGTTGTCGGGTTGGTCACAAGCCGCTGCTATAGCGCAAGGTTTGGGTTGCCGTCACACCTATCAGAGAGAACGCGACAATGGCCCGCGGCTCACGCTAGAGTCAGGCGCAGAGCATGTCCACCGCCATCGCCACACCCCGCGCCATCATTCACCTGGACTTGGACGCCTTTTATGCGGCTGTGGAAGTGCTGGATAATCCCAGTCTCCAGGGTAAACCCCTCATCATAGGTGGTCTCTCTAACCGAAGCGTCGTCTCCACCGCCTCGTATGAGGCCCGAAAATACGGCGTGCACTCTGCCATGCCGATGATGGAGGCGCGCCGACGCTGCCCAATGGCGGTGGTCCTCTCGCCACGCCACGAACGCTATGCGGAGTTTAGCGGCCAGGTATTCGACATCTTCCAACGCTTCACGCCGCTGGTCGAAGGGCTGTCTTTGGACGAAGCTTTTCTGGATGTCACCCAAAGCCACGCGCTCTTCGGAGATGGCGTTACCATTGCCACGCAAATCAAGGACTGTGTGCACCGCGAGACTGGCCTGACCATTTCGGCCGGGGTCGCGACTAATAAGTTCATCGCTAAAATTGCAAGCGACCTGCGCAAACCCGATGGTCTCGTGATTGTCCCCGCCGGCACTGAGGCGCAGTTTTTGGCACCGCTAGCCTTGGAGCGGATGTGGGGCGTGGGCCCGGTAGCCGCACAAAAACTCAAAGCACTTGGCTATCGCACCATCGGCGATCTCGCGTGTGCCACACCCCAACGCCTGGCACAGCTTTTGGGAAGCTGGGGCGTTGCGGTGCAGGCCCTTGCCAATGGCCTGGATGAGCGTCCGGTGGAGCCAGACGTCGCCGCCAAATCTATTGGTGGCGAGGAGACTTACGAGCACGACTTGACGGCTGAAACCGACCTGCTGCGCGCTTTGTTGGCACAAACCGAACGCGTCGCCCGGCGGCTGGTAAACGAAGGGGTGGCCGGACACACCATTACGGTGAAACTCAAGTATGCCGATTTCACGTTAAAGACGCGCCGCAAGAAGCTCGACCTCCCGGTGGCCGATTTGGACAGTATCTTCGCTGTGGCCAAGTCGCTGTTGCCGACCTTCGCCTGGCAAGGGCAACGCGTTCGCTTGGTGGGCATCGCGGTGAGCGACCTGCAGGATGGTCCCGTGCAAGCCCAGCTGTTCCCAGATCCTCAGCAGGAAAAACGCAAAAAGCTGCAACAATTGGCCAACGCCGTAGACTCCCGCTTTGGCGAGGGCGGCCTAACGCGGGCGACACTCATCGAGCCCACGCCCGTATCCCGCACGCGGAGGCCGACGTCGAAGCGTTAGCGCACGTCCACACTCACCACCGCCTGTACGACTTCAGGTCCGGCGCTATTGTCCGACGGCAAGGTCTGGTTGGCGTGCGTCGTGCCCTCCCAATCGGAGATGCGCGCAAACAACGCCAGATGCGCGCCCGCCTCGGGCAACCCGCTTACGCCAAACAACAGCGTCCACGGCAGGGCCATTTCTACCAAAGGACCCGCACCCGCGTGCGTCGCGACTTGTATCAGAGCATGCCCGTCACCATCGACGCCCCAGCCAAAATTTCCGGTGTCGCTGGCAATGTCCCGCAGTCCGGCATAATCAGTGGCCGGGTAAACATCGCCCATCGCTAGCTCGTGCATCGCTTGGGCCCCCAAACAGAACTCGGCACCAAACCCCGTGACGGCGCTCGCGTTCATGTTGCCTGAGCAAGCGCTGTCCAGCGCGCCGATGCTGTCCATCCCGTTCGTCACTGTATTGACGCCGGTGCCACCGCCAAAATCTCGGTCCAGATACACCAACAGGGCATTGGTGCTCCCTGTCTCCACCACACCCTCGATAGCCAGGTAGAGCGCGGTGGCATCATAGGCCACCGAAAGCCGACGCAACTGGTTGCTCGTGCCCCAATTGCTCACCGTGGTGTCGGCGGCAACTTCGTAGGCGCTGACCCAATCACTCGCGAGCCCATCCAACGTCAGTGCGCGGCTCGTCGGCAAACGTAAGACATAGCGAAACGCTGCTGCCAAGGTCGCGGTCTTTCCTGCGCCGTTCTCTACCGTCAGGCTCATCAAAGCTGGCGCATGAGGCGGTGCCGTAAAGCTGAAGCTTAGGCCATCGCCCGCCAACGTTACGGCGAGGGTGCTTTCACCCCAGGTGATGTCGCTGACACCTGCCAAGTTCGAGCCGGTAACCGTCACCACCATCCCACCCTCGACGCTGCCGAACGTCGGAGTCACAGTTTGGAGCAGGGGTGCTTGTGGGTCGTCTTCGTACAGAAAAGCCGCGCTTAAGCTTGCTTGCTGTGCGTCTGGATTCTTCACCGTCACCTCAACACTGCCCACGGCATGCGCCGGAGCCGTGGCAATCAATGAGGTGGCATCGTTCCAGGTCACCTGAGTCGCAGCGTTGGCGCCAAACCAAACGCCAGCTCCGGCTACGAAATTCATACCCGTGATAGTGACCAACGTCCCCACCGGCCCGTGTGTGGGCGACACCGACGTCACGGAGGGAGATGGCGCCGTGACGGTGAGGCGCCCAGCATCGGCACTGGCGTAGCCATCGGTTGCTCCCACACCACCGTCGCAATAAGCCCAGGTAACTTGGTCGGTGCTGGCCAGCGCTGCGAATTCCCAAACCCCCACGCTCACAGGCAGCGGCAACAAAGCACTGTAACGGTCGTTGGCCAGGTCGCCCGAGGTCAGGCCATCCACGTCGGCGCTGTAGCTCCCTTCTCGCCAAACCCAATCATCGCTGCTGTCGGGTGGTGTGGCCAAAGGTCCCACGCCAAACTGCACGAAGATCCCGGCGCCTTGTCCCGCACCAACTGTGATGCCAGAGGTCCACACCAGGCTCGTGGCCGAGGGCGCGTCGCCACCCAAAACCGCAGTCTGCGCAAGCGGTGCTTCCAAGCCACACCAGCCCAACTCGACCACGTAGGTAAATGCTGCCAAATGTGTGGCCTGTTGGTTATCAGGATTTTTGACGGTAATCGCGACAGCACCCAACGCATGGGCAGGTGCCCGCACCGACAACGAACGACCGTCGGCGGCCACGTTTAAATCAATCACCGCAGGCATGGCATCAAACGTGACACTCAGACCTGCGACAAAATTTTGGCCGGTCAGCGTCACCAGCGTGCCTTCTCGACCACGATTGGGGCTGACGAGGGTGATCACCGGTGCCGGCGCATCGTCAGAGTCACCCACAGGGGCATCGTCGCTGCCATCCGGATCTCCCAACCTTGAATCGCCAGCGACCCGCGAATCGCCGCCCACAGGTGTGCCGCCGTTGTCGTCGCCACCGCAACCGATGAGGGACAAACAACCCACGAGCCATGCTGCGCCAAAATTCCAGCGTATTGCGAGAGATGCATTCATGGCGGGCAGTGTAGCCTCAGCGACGCCACTTCCCAAGTCTGTCGCACAGCCCAAGCGTTTGATAAGCATCAATGCCTGATAAAAGGAGACGCTCTTGCGCACTGGACTCGACCGCCTGCTTGAGAACCCTCGCCCCATTCTGAATGGCGCACGCATTGGTCTTTTGGCCAACCCCACCACTGTCACGCGCGACCTGCAGCATGCGGCCCCTCTGTTGGCGGCGCATCCCGACATCGCGCTTGTACGGCTGTTTGGCCCAGAGCATGGGCTGTATGGGGCCGCACAGGATATGATCGATGTGGACGACGCGAATGATCCATGGACCAAGTTGCCGGTGCGTAGCCTGTACGGCAACACGGAAGCATCCCTGTCGCCTACGGCCCGAGATGTCAGTGACTTAGATGCCTTGGTGTTCGACATCCAGGACATCGGGTCGCGCTACTACACGTATGCGGCAACGATGGCGCTGTGCATGAGGGTCGCTGCCCGAGAAAAGAAACAGCTCATTGTCCTCGATCGCCCCAACCCGATTGGTGGCATCGCGGTCGAGGGGGGAGGCTTGGCAAGTCATCTCGAAAGCTTCGTCGGCCTCTTCCCTACTCCGCAACGTCACGGCATGACGGTGGGTGAGCTCGCCCGTCTCTACAACGCCACCTACGCGATTGGTTGCGATCTGACCGTTGTGCCATGCGAAGGTTGGCGTCGGGATAAATATTTTGACAATACTGGGCTACCCTGGGTAATGCCCTCCCCGAACATGCCCACCCTCGACACGGCGCTGGTATATCCGGGCATGTGCCTACTCGAAGGCACCAACCTCTCCGAGGGGCGAGGCACCACTCGACCGTTCGAGTTGTTCGGTGCTCCCTTTATCGACGCTCGTGATCTGGCGCGGGAGCTCGATAAGATGCGCCTGCCGGGCGTACGTTTTCGGCCGTGTTATTTCCGCCCAACCTTCCACAAGTTTGGCGGCCAATCGTGCGGCGGTGTGCAGTTGCACGTTACCGACCGCCAAGGATTCCTGCCCTATCGCACAGGTATTGCCGTGCTGATCGCGGTACGCCACTTGTATCCCGGGGATTTACGCTGGCGCACCGATACCTACGAATTCCGACATGACGTGCCAGCGCTCGACCTACTCACAGGCCTCACCGAGGTGCGCGAGGCCATCGACGCAGGCCGCTCGCTCGATCAGGTCATGGAGCTGGCCTTGCGTGGTGTCGACAGCTTTGCGGCCGATCGACGACAAGCTCTCCTTTACTGATGCATATGCCCGGTAACCCTTGACGACGACCCCCAAACCCAAAATGTTAGGGACTTAACGTTCGCAGGCGTTGCTACCGCGAACGATTTTGGAGGTGGTCATGGAATGCCAGCAGTGTGGTGACGACGTGGACGAAGTCCGCACCGTGAAGGTTGGCAAAAAGAAAATGAAGGTCTGCGAGTCGTGTGCCGAGGACTTGGAGCGCGACCAGGAGGTCGCTGAACAGGCCGAGGGCGCGATGCAATCGATGATGGAGTACAAAGGCCGGCGATAGCCGCAATCGAACCTAGCGCCGCTTGTTCGTACGGGTGTTTGTGGGCCGCACCCGGCGGTGTCGTTTCATTCTCGGCAGGGCTGCATTAAGGTGCCAGCATGCAAGCTTCGCTGGTCACTGTAGAGTCTTCCGATCATTTGGCGCTCCCCGCCCTTTGGTTCAGCCCAGCCAAACCGCCACAGAGTGCCGCCATTTGGCTACACGGCAACGGCGGCGCCTCGTCGTTCTATTCGGTAACACGCACCAATGCGCTGGCCGAGGCACTCACGTCGCAAGGAATCGGTTTCTTGGCGCTGAACAATCGGGGCGCCGAAACCATCAAGCAATTGAAACAGACGCGCGGCAGCAAGACGCGGCGGGTGCTGGCGGGCTTTGCCCATGAACGCATTCGGGATTGCACCCACGACATCGACGGGGCCGTGCGGTTTCTGTGGCAACAGGGTTGTCGACGCATTGCGCTCGTGGGCCACTCAACCGGCGCCAACAAGATCTGCGTCTATGACCATCGCACAAAACACAACCGGGTGGCGGCTTACGTACTCGTGGGTCCGGGCGACGATGTTGGCATCTACTATCAAACGCTTGGGGCCCGACGCTTCGCCCGCGCGCTGACGCACGCGCGTACCCAAATAACCAAGGGCCACGGACAGCAACAGGTCCCCGTCGCCATCTCGCCCACTCCGATCTCTTGGGCAGCGCTCTACGACACCCTCGACCCGCGCGGAGACTACAACGTGTTCCCGTTCTTGGAGCATCTCCAGGGATTTTCACTCACACCGAAGGCGCGGCGCTTTCGCGAGGTCAAACAGCTGCGCCGACCGACGCTTACGCTCTTTGGTGAGCACGACGAATATTGCTTTGGCGACGTACCCGGTTGCGCACAGGTGTTGTGTGCCCACGCGCCCGCCCACGTACCGTTTGAGGTGGAGATCCTCACCGATACCGACCACGGCTTTGCGGGCGCCGAGCTCGAACTCGGCCAGCGAATTGCCACCTGGTTGAAAGCGATATTGTAAGGGCCCCCAAATGATCGAGATGGCGCCTGACGTTATCGGCGCCCGTCGGGCGGCTACAGGTTATCCCGTTCGAGCTGCATGAGCACCGGCCGGTGATCGGAGATGACGCTGGTGTAAGTGTAGGTCGTCACCAGCTCGTCTAGGTGCAACACCAAGGTATCGGCAGCCACCAGCGCCGGCACCAATGCCTGGCTGAGCAGCAGGTGATCGAAAAAATGCGGAAATACGATGTAGGTATACTCCACCCCGTCATCCAATGTGCTGGTCGCGAAGGTGTAGTGGCTCGGGTCGTTGGCATACGCAGTAAAGACAAAGTCGTCCGCAGGGGCACTCAACATGTCATTGAAATCGCCTAACACCACCACTTTGGGGGTGCCCCCTTGTAGGAGACCGTCGGTGTAGGTCTTGAGCGCCACCACCGCAGCCCGTCTGCGCGCTTCGTTGGTTTCGTCGTCGGCCGGATCACCATCGGAGGCCTTCAGGTGCACGTTGATAAAGGCAACACGGGCCAGCGACCCATCACACGTGGTGATATCAAAGGACGCCTGAAACGGCGGGCGCGGAAACGCGTAGCTGTTGCTGGCAAACAAGCTGGACGTGCCGATGAGCGACAGGAGGTCGCGTCGCCAAACGAAACCGGTCTTCTGGTAACCGCCGGTGTAGACGTCGGGGGAATATCGGCCGTCGTATGCTGGGAGCGCTGCCAAGAGGTCGGTAAAGGCCGCAATGTCGGCGATCTCCTGAAACGCGATCAGGTCGGCGTCCATCCGCGTCACCAAGGCGGCCAAATTGGCCACGGTGGTATCGGTGGCTGGGAAGTTGTGCAGGTTCCACGTCATCACTTCCAAACGGCTGTTGCGGCCTAGGTGCAGCGGATCACTGGTAGGTGCGGCGTCTAGGCACGTGCTGTCGAAACTGGAGTCACCCGCATTCGGGCCATCGCCGCCTAACCCATCACCCTGCACGGCAGCATCGCCGACAGGGTGTGTGTCACCCATTCCATGCGGATCTCCCGGCTCCAGGTCATCGCTCCCTGCGCGATCGCCGCCTGCGGGATCCCCCGTCAACCCATCGCCTGCGTCGGTGTCGCCAGCGTGCGACGTGCGGTGAGGGCTTGTCGACGTGGAGTCTCGGCAGGCCGTAAGCGCTACCGCGATAACGATAAGAAGTCGGCCTATCATGCTGCACCTCGCCGGTAAGTGGTACTCTGTGTGCACGCCTTCGACAAGGGCGGTCTGCACCGCCACCCTAGCGCTTGCAGTCCCGCCAGGCTTTCGCGAAAGTGGCGGAGTCGTGAGGAGAAAACCGATGGCACCTCATCCGTTGGCTGGAAAACCGGCACCGCGCAGCGTCCTCGTCAATGTTCCGCGCTTGGTCGCGTCCTACTACGCGCTCACCCCCGATGAGACGGTGCCTGAACAACGGGTAGCGTTCGGCACCAGTGGCCACCGCGGCTCCTCACTGAAGTCGGCATTCAACGAGGCGCATATCCTGGCGACCTCTCAGGCCATTTGCGACTACCGCAAACAACAAGGCATTCGCGGCCCACTCTTCTTGGGCAAAGACACCCATGCCTTGTCGGAGCCAGCGGCGTTCACAGCCATCGAGGTGTTTGCCGCCAATGGCGTTGAGTTGATGGTCGACGCGGCCGATGGCTACACCGCGACACCGGTCGTCTCGCACGCCATCCTGGCGCACAACGTCAAGCATCCACACGCCATGGGGGACGGTGTGGTGATCACCCCCTCGCACAATCCACCCGAGGATGGCGGCTTTAAGTACAACCCACCCCACGGCGGCCCGGCCGACACTCACGTCACCGACGTCATTGAGAAGCGCGCCAATGCGCTTTTGGCCGAGAAGAACCGCGAAGTGAAGCGCCTTCCTTACGCGCAGGCACGCGCCGCCAGCACCACGCACGCTTTTGATTTCACAACGCCGTACATCGCGGGCCTGGCCGATGTCATCGATCTGGAGGCCATTCGCGGCGCGGATTTGAAAATCGGCGTCGACCCGATGGGGGGCGCGGGCATTGGCATTTGGAAGCCGTTTGCCGAGCGTTACGACATCCCGGTGACCCTCGTCAATGAAGCCATCGACCCCACGTTCAGCTTCATGACGTTGGATAAAGATGGAAAAATCCGTATGGATTGCTCGTCGCCGGCCGCGATGGCGAGCCTGATCAGCCTCAAGGACCGCTTTGATATCGCTTTCGGCAACGACACCGACTACGACCGACACGGTATCGTCACCAAGAGCGCGGGCCTGATGAACCCCAACCACTACCTGGCAGTGGCGATTTGGTATCTGTTCCAACACCGCCCCCATTGGAGCCAAGACGCCGCAGTCGGTAAAACACTGGTATCGAGTAGCATGATTGATCGCGTGGCTGCTCACTTAGGGCGCCGCTTGGCTGAGGTCCCCGTCGGCTTCAAGTGGTTCGTGGAGGGGCTGTCGAAAGGCACCTACGGCTTCGGCGGTGAAGAGAGCGCGGGCGCCAGCTTCCTGAGGAAAGACGGCCATGTTTGGACCACCGACAAAGATGGCATCATCCTCGACCTGCTCGCCGCCGAGATGACCGCCAAGCTCGGCAAAGATCCCGGCATGCTCTACCAAGAACTGACGGCCAAGTTCGGCACCCCGGTGTACGAGCGCATCGACGCCCCCGCCAACAGCAAGCAAAAGTCGGTCCTGAAGAAGCTGTCGGCCCAAGATGTCGCGGCCACCAACCTCGCAGGGGAACCGATTCTCGCCAAGCTAACCACCTCGCCCGAGGGCAACGCACCGATTGGCGGCCTGAAGGTCGTTACCATTAACGGCTGGTTCGCCGCGCGCCCATCCGGCACCGAAGATGTCTACAAGATTTATGCGGAAAGCTTCCTCGGCCCCGATCACCTGAAGCGCCTACAACACGAAGCCCAGGCGATGGTCTCGAACGTGTTCAAGGCCGCTCATGTTTGAGGTGCGCACCATGCACAAGCTCTTCATCTTGATGGCGCTCGGGCTTTGGGCCGGCACCGCTCACGCTGATGGCGGCTACTTCCCCGATGCGACGGCAGGCACCACGGCCGCCACCACCGATCAACGCGCAGTGCTGCTGTACGAAAATGGCTCCACCACTCTCTACCTACACACCGGCTATCAAGGCAGCGGTGGCAAGTTTGGCTGGGTCATTCCCACAGCATCACTCCTGACCGCCAACGATGTAAGCGTCGCCGGCACAACAGGCATGTTCGAGCGTTTGCATGAGCTCTGCGGCCCACGTCTGGTCTATTTTGACCAGGGCTGCGGTGCCTACGGTTGTGCTGCGGAAGACGCCGGTGATGGTAACAATGCCGGCCAAGTGAAAGTCTTCGATGCCTTCACCGTGGGTGAGTACGACATCACTGTGCTCGGTGCCAGCGACTCTGCCGATTTGGCAACCTGGCTTCGCGGCAACGGCTACAGCGTCCCCACGGGCAGTGACACGGTGTTCGACGATTACGTGGCGCGCGGCTATTACTTTACCGCAGTGCGCTTCAGCAACGCCGCCCAACTCCCCATCAACAGTGGCGACAGCGCCGACACCTCCTACGAACAGGCACATACTCACCCGTTAATGCTGCGATTTCCGGGCACGATGGTGACCTTCCCCTTGTTAATCTCATCACTGTCCACCAAGCGCCGCGTCGAGGTGCTGCTTTACACCATCGCCGCGCAGCGTTTTACACTCGTCAATAGGCCGGTGGCCGACATGGTGGTGCGCGAACGCTTCACCGGCGATGACTTCACCGCGTGGTACGATGCACGCTTTGATGAGGCCTTGGCCGAGGTGGGCGAACCGGGTTTTTTGGTGGAGTTTGCTGCCCCGGTGGATGGCCTTGATTTGGCCGAGCTCCTGGGCCGCACGCCCGATTACGCCACAGCCGCCAGCGAGCGTTGGTTCATCACCCGCTTCCGTTCGCGCCTTGCGCCCGAACAGATGACCGAGGATCTACAACTGATCCCGACGACAGCCGATTTGGCGGACAAACGCTTGCGATTGCGGGTGATGTACGGCGGCCGCAATCCCAGCCTGAGCGCCGCGCTACCATGGGATTGGTTGTTGCTCTCAGGCCTTGGGCTCGGACTCTGGTGGCGACGTCGCCGCAACGGAGGTGTCGCATGAATCGACTGGCCGTCGCGTGCGTGCTGGCGCTGCTCACGCTGGGTCTTTCAGGCTGTATGAGTAGCAGCCTCAACTTACGCCCCTACCCCACCGACGAAGGCAAGCTGCGCCTGGGCGTTGGACAGGGGTTCACCCGCGATGTGGCCACTGACTTCGCGTTTGCCAAGCCCAACGCCGATGTCGCCAACCGCGGTTCGATGGCGTGGCTCACCGAAGTCACGGCCCACTATGGCGTCGCCAAGCATATGGATGTGGGCGTGCGCGTCCGCCCATTGGCCAAGGGTGCGAAACTCGAAAGCCAGATCCAACTGTTCGATCCCCGCGGCGATCTGATTGGCGTAAGCATCGGCGCTGGCATCGACAGCTTCTATCGCACGCGTCTGAAGATGGAATGCGAGGCTGGCGGGTGTTTCTATCGTGAATACGCCGGCATGATGGCAGACCTACCGATTGTGATCTCGGCACGGCCATTACGCTGGGCCACGCTGTTTGTGGCCGCGCGCGCCCAGTATCTGCTCATCGAAGGCCAACAGTCCTACGAACCCGAGGACGACTCATTTCAAACGCTACGCCAAAAGAAACATATTCGCGAGCCGATTGTAGGTTTTGGCGGGGGCGTGGAGTTCAACTGGGGCAAGGTTCGGTTGGTACCCCAGGCGGTGGGCCAAACGGTGAAATTCCCCAAGGGCAAGCAACACCTGCTGGTCTACCCGAGTCTCGATTTCGCGGTGCAGTTTTAGTTCAGGTCGTGGCACTTCACCAACACGTAGGTGGAACCACCGCCTATGGTCTCGACCCAGGAGATGCACGCCGCAGCTGCCGCAACCCCAGAAGGGCTAGGGTAGATCACGCCCAGCTTGGGTTCGTTGGAATCGGCGGTGGTGGTGGCTGACACCAAGGTGCTTTGGTCGGCGGCAATGCCGCGGAACTGCGTGCCATCGAAGCGCGCCGCGTGGATCTCTCGAACCAGGTTCGTTGTCTGACTCTGCTCCTCGGCCCAAACCACCACGGGGTTGCTCGCGGTGTCGATTGCTATCGCAACACCATAGGTTTGGAAGCTCCCCAGGGCGCCGGTGACCAGATCCTGCCACACTGCGCCGCTGAGCGTTTGCACGTGTACCCGTGCCTGCAACGCCGTGTTACCGGCGCTGTAGGCCACCACGATTTGCGACGGGTTCAACTGCTGCGCCATGTCGAAATGCGGCGTCCGAATCGCGTAGCTGCTCCCAGCGACTGGAACGGTCGTACCCCAAATCGCGCCGTCGTCGGTGCGTACCATCAAGCCGCTGTTACACATCGCCGCCAAGTAGGCCTTGCCGTTGAAATACAGGCCCCGGGGGTTGACGCAAGCATCCCCATTGGGAGGCACAGCACGATTCGGCGCGGCCATCCACATGTTGGCATTGTAATTAAGGCTCTCTAGCTGGTCGGGCTGGTCGTTGCGCCACACCGCCCTAAAGGTGTCAGCGGTGTTAGGCAGCATCATCGGTGCCCGCGGCATATCTGCGGCAGCGACATAGGTGGTGATGCCAGAGCCGTACCCAGAGTCGCCGATGCTTTGCCAACTGGTGTCGCTCATAAGCTCCGAGGCATACACCTGGTTAAAACCACTGGTGTCGG
This sequence comes from Myxococcota bacterium, assembly GCA_022703175.1. Taxonomy (GTDB): domain Bacteria; phylum Myxococcota; class XYA12-FULL-58-9; order XYA12-FULL-58-9; family XYA12-FULL-58-9; genus JACRCV01. The sequence goes on from JAKLEG010000013.1 coordinate 28,515, forward strand.
TCTGCGTCCAAGCCAACACCGTGTGGCTGCCCACTTGCGACAACGTTGGCTGGCGCGCCCAAACCGTGCTCTGCGAGTACCCCATGCCGCCGGTCGGGTGACGCGCTGCCCAGCTGTACGTGCCCGCATCCCACTCGTACACCTCAATGTTCGAGGTATTGGCGGCATAGGCCACAAGCAGCCGGCCCTGCGGTTGCGGGGCGACAAGCTGCGAGTGCGTCACGGCGGTGAGCGGGAACGCACCTCTCCCGCAGGCCGATGTCCCAAGGGAATACCAGCCGCGACCGTCGGTCGGGCACCGGCACTTGCCGCTGGCCTTCGCGAGGCTGTAGTCCTGGAAATAGCCGTTTGCCGGCAGAGGCAAATGGCATTCCGCCGGGGCGAGGCAGGGTTGGGCGACGCAAGGCTCCACCACGCAGATCTGCACCGGCATGTTTTGGTTGCTGTTGACCTTGGAGCAGATGCCCTGCGCACCCCCCACGCCGGTGCACGCCGCATCGAGGTTGGTGCATGGTGTGGCGCAGGTACCTGTACCATCGGCGGTCGCGGCACAAAGGTCGCCGCTGTTGCAGGTGGTCCCTCCGCAGGTAGGATTGGTGCTGATGCACGCCGCCGCACCGTCCAGGTAGCTATTGGTGCTTGTGGCCTGGCAGGTTGCCGATCCGGTGCATCCCCCTGCGCAAAACGCGCAGACCAACGGGTAGCCGGTGGGACCTTGGATCGTCGTGCAGACAGCGGCGTCCGTCCCCGTGATGCACTCCGAGCTGCTGGCACAGCTAGGCACGCATCGGCGTATAAGCGTTGCGTCTTGGTAAACACAACCATTGCTTACGCCACAGATGTACGAGCCGTCGCAGGCGCCGCATTGGTAACGATTGCCATTGGTGGTCACGGGCAAGCAGCCCTGGCCGCTGGATAAGCACGGTTGGTTGGTGACGTCGCACGGGTTAGCGCAACTGCCGTTGGCACACTTCGTCCACGGGAATTCGGTGCACTGGGTATCGGAGCTACAACCTTGGCCACTGCCGCATGTGAGCGATTCATAATAGGGCAAGTTTTCGATTCCCCGCGACTGACAGATAGTGCCGGCTGTGCATCCACCCGCTGCGGCAATGGGGTTACAGGGCGCACACGCGCGCACAGAGTTGCCCTTGGTATCGCCCGTGGTGACGCAGCGCCCTTCGCGCAATGCCCCATTGACCTCGATCTCGCAGTTTTGCGCATTGGGCAAATCCGGGTCGCACAGCAACACGCAGGCCGAGGTGTTGGCACTGTCCTTTACAATGCACGCGGTGTTGTCGGGGCAAACCGCGCCGGTTTGTCGACAGTCGTTTACGCAGGTGTAGCCTTGGTCTGGGTTGGGCACACAGGCCATGCCACTGCCGCACGGCGCACTCTTACAGGCCTCATTGTTACTCGGGTTTTCGCCGTTCTTGGTACAGCGCTGGTTGCTCGCGCAGTAGTAGCCGTCGGCACAATCGCCGTTAGTAACACAGGCAAAGTTCTGCGGATCATCGATGGGTGGCACGTCCACGCTGCAAGCAGTGACAACCAGCATCAAACCGACCACGGCAAAAGCACGCATCATCGCAAGACTCCCCGTACAAGGCATGGCGTCTACGATATCACCGAACGGGTGGAGGGGAAGGGCAAACACTACCTAGCATCCGACGCCTATCGTGAACCCCGTTCACATTATCAGGGCTCTTCTCTGCCACGCCGACCGAGTATAGTCCTAGCTTGCCGACGCGAAGCCTACTTAGGCCGCGCCTACAAAGTTTGCGAGGACGTCGCCATGCTGTCCCAAGAATCCATCGTTACGGTCGAGCCTGAAGGCCGAGGCTCAACACAGGTCGTCTCGGCTCCCCGGTTTTACCTGTTGGTTTTCAGCGGCGGCGATGCAACGACCGTGGCCTTGCCGTCCACAGGTGAGGTCACGCTTGGACGAGGCGCCGAGGCAGACCTTCGCCTTAAGGATCCCGCCATCTCCCGCCTCCATGCCAAGCTCATCGTCAACGGCCCTGTGCTCCGCCTGGTGGACCTAGATAGTCGCAACGGCACGTTCGTGCATGCCCAACCAATTCACGACGAGCACGTCCTGGCCCCAGGTGACGCCATTACACTTGGCGACACCGTGGTTGTGGTCCGACAGACCAGCCTGCGTGCCAGTGCCGAACCCACGCTGTCGTTTGCCGCTTGGCACCAACGCCTAGAAGACGAGTTGGCGCGATGCCGTGCCTACGGTCAGCCCCTATACTTGGCGGCGTTCACACCGCTTGCCAGTGGCCTCACAACAACGGCGGCGCTTGGCGAAGCCTTGGCTCGTTTGGGTGACGTTTGCCAAGCCGATGATTGCCTGTGGCTCTTGCTCTCGGCTGCCAACCCGGCAACGCTCAACCATCCCGAAGAGCATCTGCGACGACTCCTCGATACCCATAACACGACGTTGCGCGCCGGAGTCATCTGCAGCACGCACGGAGACGACGAAGCCGCCACCTTGCTCACCCGCGTCCGAGCCGCAGCCCTCGCGGCGACCCCGGGGACGGTGCATCGGGGTGCAGATTCTCATCCAGAGCTGGTCGTCGGCGCGCGGACCATCATCGTGGCCGACGCAACCATGCTGCGGCTCTATGAACTCTTGCGGCGCCTTTCGGAGAGCGACTTGCCGGTGTTGCTGGACGGCGAGACGGGCACAGGCAAAGAGCACGCGGCCTTTGCATTGCATCATTGGTCCCGGCGCAAAGACGCGGCTTTCGTCACGATCAACTGTGCGGCCCTGCAAGAGACACTCGTCGAAGGTGAGCTGTTTGGTTACCAAAAAGGTGCATTTTCGGGGGCCGTCTCAGCGAAACCCGGCCTGCTGGAAACCGCGAACGGTGGTTCGCTGCTCTTGGACGAAGTAGGCGACCTGTCAGCGGCGGCCCAGGCCAAACTTCTCCGCGCCATCGAATGTCAGCGCATCACC
>JAKLEG010000130.1 GCA_022703175.1 Myxococcota bacterium
GATGACCTCCGCCGCTGATCGCCGTAGCTTCCCGCGCCTGCCGCTCAAGCTCCTGGTGCAAATACGCTTGCACGACATGGAGGAGTTCATGCGCGAGCACGCCGCCAATATCTCGGCCGGCGGCATGTTCATTCGTTCGCGCGACGCCCATCCCGAAGGCTCGATGGTCTATGTGCAATTCACGCTGGAAGACGGCCTGCATCTGATCGAGGGGCTGGCCAAAGTGGTGCACGTCAACCCCCCCAGCCACCCAGTGCCCGGCATGGGGTTGGAGTTCGTCAACCTGGACCCCGAGTCGCTAGCGCTCATCGACAAGATCGTACGCGAGCGCTTACACGAGTTGGGTGAGACAGGGCTGGAGTAGGTTTCTGCTCGTACGACCAGTGGTGATCTGGGGAGGTCCTCAATGGCACTGTGCCCATGTGGTTCTGAATACGATTTCGAAAACTGCTGTGGTCCCATCATCGCAGGCGCACTGGCCCCAACGGCCGAGGCTCTGGTGCGGTCACGCTACACTGCGTTCGTCAAGCACGCGCTGGACCACGTGGCGCGCACCCACGCCCCTGAAGTTCGTCAGGATTTTAATCGCGCCGAAGCCGAGCGAATGGCCGCGCAGTGTGAGTGGCGGGGTCTGGAGATTCGCCGCGCCACCGAAACCGGCGATACGGCCGAGGTCGAGTTCGTGGTGCGGTTTCGACGGGAGCGGCAAGACCACGCCTCGGTGACTGTCTCCACCTTTCGTCGCGATCAGGGCCAGTGGCTTTACGTGGGCACCAAAGAAGCCCCCAAGGGTGTGCCCGTGCGCGTCACCAAGATTGGTCCCAACGACCCGTGCCCGTGCAACTCCGGCAAAAAAGCCAAGAAGTGCTGTGGCACGAACCCCGCCGTGAGATGACCGAAGCTCGGCACTTTCACTGCACCGCCTGCGGTCAGTGCTGCTACGGCCTGCTACCGCTCACCCTGAAGGATGCGTTGGCGCACGCTGCGCGTTTCCCATTGGCCTTCTTGTGGACGCCCGCGCCGCCTACAAGTAGGCATGTAGCCCTTACCGCTAAGCTCGGCACCCTCCTGACGCTTCCAAACAAGACAAAACTCGCCGTGCTAATTGCGCCGGTGGCGTATCTACCTGCAAGCTTCCCCTGCCCGGCGTTGCGCACCGACATGCTGTGCGCGATCCACACCGACAAGCCGCTGCGCTGCAAGACGATGCCGTTCTATCCGTATCGAGACGAACGTGCCCAAACTGAGTTCCTCGTGCCACGCCCAGGTTGGCTGTGCAGCACATCGCAGACATCGCCACTGGTTTACCAAAATAACCAACTCGTCGATCGCGTGGATTTCGATGCCGAACGAAAGGAACTCTTGGACCAAGCACCTGTCCTGCGTCGCTATGCCGATTACATGGTGAAGCATTCACCCGCGCTTCTCGGCACCTTAATGCAGGTCACAAACCATCCGCGCGCCGAGCATCTGGTCACGAGCCTGTCGTCGTTTTTGACAGCAACTCGCGCGCCCGACACTCACGCGATTGCGCGCCTGCAGCTGCCAGTCCTCGAACACTACGCCGCGCTGACGCTGAAGGATCCGATGCTCGCCTTGTTCCATCAGAGGTACCACGACAGCGCGATCGAGATGGCCTATCTCTCAAATGCTTCTGGCGTTTGAGCACCCCTATTCCTTTCGATTCTGGGCTGCTCAGAGTTCGTCTTCGTCGGGGATACGCGTAAAGGCAATCCGCAGCGGCGCCAAGGCGCCGGCATCATGGGTGGCGCCAAAATGCACCGTCTCGCGGCCAAACTTCTGGTTTACCTGATCCAGCGCCTGGGTGAGCTTGCTGCGCTTGGGGTCATCAAACAACGATGGGCTGTGCCGCGCATCTGGCACCAAACCTGAAAGAGCCACGCCCACCGCATACGGTTCGCCGGCTGGGAGCTTTTGCCAAAGCTCTTCCACAACATGCAAAAATGCCAGCGTGTCCTGCGTCTCAAAGAGCGTGCAGTGCGCCTTCCAGCTCTCCTGCGCAAGAAAACGCACGTAAACATCCAATCGGCTTGCCCAAAGCGCCTCACCGCGAAGCCTCGTGGCGGTTTTGGTGGTCAGCTTCTTCAAGACCCGCAACGCATCTGGGGAGTTGCGCAACTCAGGCGGCAACACGTGGGAGTGACTGATGCTTTGTTGGGGCGACGTCTTCTCGACCCTCTCTTCGCCCCGAAGCAGGTGCCAAAGCCGCTCCCCGACCACACTGCCCCACGCCCGGCGCAGCTCCTCCGGCGACAAAGCCAGCAACTTCGTCATCGTATGGATGCCGCGGTCCTGCAGGCGTGTCTCCATGCGCGCCCCCACGCCTGGCAGGTCACGAACCTTGAGAGCAAACAACACCTCGGGCAAATCGCACGGCCGTACCACCGTGAAACCGTCCGGCTTATGCATGTCAGCGGCGATCTTGGCCAAGTAACGATTGGGGGCCAGGCCGATCGAGCAACGTAACGACACGCCTACCTGTGACCTGAGGGTCGCTTTGATCTTGTCAGCCAACGCGTGGGCCACACTCACATCTTCTTGCGAACCCGACAGCCGGCAAGCGATCTCATCGATGGAGCAGACCGCCGCCACTGGCACACACGACTCCACCGCCGCAACGATACGTTTGTGGTACCTGATGTATTGCTCGTGACGACCTTCGATAAACACCATGCCCGGGCAGAGCCTCTTGGCCTCTGCCACCATCGTGCCGGTTTTGACACCGAAGGCCTTACCCTCGTAACTCACCGCGATGCAGCAGGTGGTATCGGCGAGCAACGGGACCACCGCCACCGGCTTGCCTCGTAGGCTCGGGTTCAGCTCCTGCTCGACCGAAGCGAAGAACGAATTCATATCCAAGTACAGCCAGCGCACCTGCGTGGCAGGCTCTACCTTCGACATGACGTCAGGAGCTCTTTGGGCACGAGCGTCGTGCTTTCGGTCTCAGGGTCGAACAGGATCAGCACGTCGCGACGCAGCAACTGCTGCCGTATCTCGGCTTTCTTGACCTCAAGGCTGCGCTCCTGCTCGCCGTAGTCGGTGCCCTCGCGCATGATGAATTCCTCAATCAGGCGCTCCACCGCCACCTGGCTCAGTCTGTCCAGTGGGATCTGGATCGCGCTCAGGTCACTCATCTCTTCGTGCATGTGTCACTCGACTGTCTGGGTGCACTTGTAGGGGGAGCGCACCGCGTTAGGCAAGGGTTGCACCGTCTGGGCCGTGAGCCTGTGCCGGATGAGATCGCGGCGCCTTGACCTCAGCAGAACCAATTCACAAATTTTTCAAAGCCATTTCACAAATGGGGGGAACCAATGGTGATGGCGATGATTCCTGTCTCGGTCGGGGCAGATGCACGCGCTTTTGTGCAAGGGTTCGAAACCCGATTTGCTTTGAACCGCGGCTACCAGCTGGTGGTGCATGAGCTGCGTGAGTTTCTCTGCGACGCCTCCCGTTGGCTGGAGCACGTCGAGTCTACCGCCGCACTTCCAAGAGAAAGCGGTCGCCTGCGCGCCGACGTGTTCGCAGAATTAACGGAGCCGCTGTTGCGCATGACCGGGCGCTACTTTGACTTGTTCAATGCAGAAGCGATCAGCCTTGCTCCCGATGAAGTGCCGGCACACCGGACGTTTGCCCAGGCAACCCTGCATCCCTGGGTGCTAGGTGCCCCCTTTGTACACCGCACCTTCACGAAGCCCCTGGGCTATGCCGGTGATTTCCAGATGGTCAATCAGATCGTGAGTGATCCGCGTCAGGGCCTGCGCACCTACGACCAAATGGTGAATACCGCTTTCCTGACCACGCCTGTGGCCACGGCCCACCGCAACCGCATCGACATCCTCGTCACGTATTTGCGCGGTCTGGCTGACCAAGCTCGCCGTATCGGACGGCCATTTCGAGTGCTCAACGTGGCCTGTGGTCCGGCCTTCGAAGTGCAACGCTTCTTGAAAACCGAACCCGAGCCCGATTGGCTGCAGTTTGATCTCTTAGACTTCAGCGACGAAGCTTTGCGTTTCACCCGCACCGAGCTTGCCCGCATCAATGCTACGCTGCCGCGCCCAGGTCAGGTGCAATGTCAGCGCGAGTCGGTACAACATCTGGTCAAACACCGCCTGCCCCCCCACGTCGCCAACAGCTGCGAGTACGATGCCGTCTACTGTGCCGGCTTGTTTGACTACCTCTCCGACCGTTTCTGCCGTCGCCTGCTCCACCACTTCGCCGCGCGCATACGCCCGTGCGGCTCATTGCTAGTTACCAATGTCCACCCGGCCAATCCCCATCAGGCCAGTATGGAACACCTGCTAGAATGGTTCCTCCTGTACCGAGATGAAACGGCACTGCAAGCACTGATGCCTGAGACCGTTGATACCCCCAAAGTTTGGGCCGACCCGACCGGCATCAACGTTTTCGTCGAAGCTCGGGTGCGTGAGACTGGGCCGTTGGCCATGACCGCGCACTAGCGCCTGGCATTGGCCTCAATCGAGTGCGCGCTACGCCAATACCTCGGTGCGTTGCCGAAGATCCTTAATCGCGGCCTCCTGAATCCGGGGCAGCTCACCTTGGATACTTCGCTCAATCACCGAAGCCAACCAATCTCCGGCAACCTGTGACGCCTCCAAGACATAGTCCGCCCCGGCCGCGTACAATTCGAGGGTTTGCGCAACGGTTTCGGCCGTGACAATGACTTTGGCCTTTGGGCAGAGGCTCTTTACGTTTTGGAGCAAGCGTACATTCGTTGTTCCGCGCAAAAAACCGTCAGGGATCGTACAAACGACAAGCTGGGCGTGGTGGATGCCAGCATGATGCAGGGTGTCGGCGTGGCTGATATCCCCGTAGACGTGGGCGACATTGAGGGCGTCGAGCTTCTGTTTCACCTGCGGGTTGAAGTCGATCACCTTGAGCTGCCTGGCTATATGGGGATGCTTGGTGCTCAACTCCTCAAAGAGTGCGCTGGCGATTCGGTAAAAGCCCAGGAGCACAATCGGGTGGTGATCAACCTGATCGGCATCGGCATGGCTTTGGTCGAGGTCCTTGAAGCCAACAAACGACAGCAACCGGCTCACGCCACTCTGAATCGGATGACTCAAGGTGATGAGATAGGTAGAACCGACGGCGAGCAGCGCAAACACCCAGATGGTGTACGTCAGGGTGTCCTGCTCGATGTGGCCGAGGCCAATGCCAAGCGTGAGAATCACCAAGGAAAACTCGCTCACTTGGGCCAGGTTGATGGTGGCGAGGAGCGATGCGCGGTGACCACCTTTGAGCGCATACAGAACCCCGAACACACCAAACAAACGAACGCCGAGCGCCACTGCGGCGATGCCGAGGGCGATCCAAATAACGTCAAGGTGGGGCAACGGAATCTGCATCCCGAGCGCGACGAAGAACAGCGTAATGAAGAAGTCGCGAATGCTGACCGCTTTCGCCACGACATCGAGGTTGTATGGAAACGTCGCGAGTGAGATGCCGGCGATGAGAGCTCCCATCTCCATTGACAGTCCAACGAACGGGTGCGCGGCCACGAGCGCCACGAGGAAGCACCATCCGAGCGACATCACAAGCAGCAACTCGGGGACCTGTGCCACACGTTTGAAAATGGGAGGTAACAGGTAACGACTTGCCGCCATCGCCACGCCGACCAGCAGCGCCCCCGCACCAAAGGTGCGCGCAAGCCCTGCCAACTCGGGGTTGTTCAGGTTGGGTTGGACGGCGAGCACAATGATCGCCCAGATGTCCTGGAAGACAAGGATCCCCACGGTGATGCGACCCGGCAACGTGTCGAGCTCCATTTTGTCGAAGAGGAGCTTCACCACGATCATCGTACTGGAGAGACTGATCGCGATGGCGGCGTAGAGCCGGGCATAGCTCCCCGCGCCGACGTCGAAGCCTAAGCGTTCCAACACGGCGAAGCTGGCGTAGGCCGCGGCCACGCATATTGGAAATTGCAGCAGGCCGGGGATCATGATCAGCCGACCGGCGCCTGCCATCTTCTTCAAATCGATCTCGAGGCCGATCATGAACAAAAGCAGAATGAGGCCAATTTCGGAGAGCGTCACGATGTCTTGATGCTCGTTAATGACACCGAAGCCTATGGGGCCGATCGCGACCCCTGCAAGGATGTAACCCAATAGCAGCGGTTGTCGCAGAAGCTTCATCAAGAAGCCGAGCACGCTCGCCGCAACCAGGCTGATGGCGATGTTCTGAATAACGGAGTGCCCTGAGGCCTCCTCGGTGCCTGTTGCAAGCGCTAGGTTGGGCGCCAGCATGCCGAGCCATAGGACCACCATCCAACCGGCACTCTGGGCCAGGCAGGTTCGTCGCGGATGGTACAAGGTTGAATTCATCGGGCAGACTCAGAGAGTGGGTCTGAAATGGCGCCACTGCCGGCTCGCGCTCGCACCGATGCCCAGGTCTCCCTGAGTGCCCGCACGCGTTTTCGTGCAGCGCCACCGCCCCACAGCCCACGTCCCACTTCCCGTGCGGACGCTTCGGCCGCAAAATAATTAGCCTCACGACTGAACGGATACTCGGTGTAGATGGCAGCGTAACCCTCGTCGATAAGCCGTCGGCCCAGGTCGACGCCGGCCAATTCGACGAAGCCCAAGTAGCGGCCGCGTGGGTCGGGCGCCTGTCGCTCCAGCACAACTCGCAGCGGCACTCCCTGGGTTTTGGTCTGCACAAAGTCAACGGCACGTTTGCCGTAGCGCGTGATGTCGCTCTGCTCTTGCACCTGGGGATCGAAGGTGTAGATGCCGACCAGCCGGATCTTGGCCGTCTGCCCCTGCTTCTCTACGACGAGCTCGTGGCCCTTGACCGCGCGCACCAGCTGCACGCTGTCGCCTGTGGCAAGTACGGCCGCGTGCTGGTCACCTCGACAGGCCGTAAAGGCCCCGCACAAGAACAATATCAACGAAATAACACGAGACATTCCGAACAGATACACGAGTTCCACAAGCGTAAGGAAGAGCATCGTGGTCCGCGCCGTTCGAGTGTCGTGGTCCGGGTTAGCCGCGTAGGCCTTGACCTCAGGCCCCTGCGCGCCGAAAAGTCCGGCCGCATTACGGAGGGGACCATGGCCAATAGTAACGATCGGACCCACGCCTTGGGCAACGCCGACGAGAGTACGATTCTGCCTCAAACTGCACGGGCTGAGGTTGGCTCCGCGGGCAGCAATGCCGCGCCTGACGAGCTACAACGCGGCGCCACTGTGGGTCGCTATGTGGTGTTGCAGCGGGTAGGCCAAGGGGCGATGGGCGCCGTCTACGCAGGCTACGATCCTGAGCTCGACCGCAAGGTGGCGCTGAAAGTATTGCGCCCTGACCGCGATCACCACGACCTCACGCACCTACACGAACGTTTGCGCCAAGAAGCGCGCAGCCTGGGCAAGTTGGCCCACCCCAACGTGGTCGCGGTGCACGACACCGGCGAGTTTGCCGGACGTCTGTTTCTGGCGATGGAGTTCGTCAATGCGCCCACCCTGCGCGAATGGCTAAACACCGCGCCGCGCACGCCCCAAGCCATCTTGGATGTCTTCGTGCAGGCCGGACGTGGTTTGGCCGCCGCCCATGCCGCAGGTGTGGTCCACCGTGATTTCAAACCCGACAATGTTATGGTGGGCCAAGACGGCCGCGTGCGAGTGGTCGACTTTGGACTCGCAGGCACCAGCGACGCCCCCGAGGCAGATGCCGCGCCCCGCACTAACGCCGCGGCACAGCCCCTCGATCCATCGCTGACCCAGCGAGGTGCGCTGCTTGGCACGCCGCGCTACATGGCCCCCGAACAACGCCAAGGCGAACGAGCCACGCCGCGCTCCGACCAGTACAGCTTCTGCTTGGCGTTGCAGGAAGCTATGGGCCAAGCCCTACCCCGTAGCCTTCAACCCATACTCACACGCGGCCTCAACGATGATGCAAGTCAGCGTTTCGCCGGCATGGAAGCGCTCTTAAAAGCATTGACCGCAGAGCACACCACGCGCCACCGTCGCCGTCGTGTCACCGCAATTGTCGGCCTGCTGCTGGTGGTGGGCACGGTGATCCTATCCCAGGGTCTGCGAGAATCGCCTTGCAGTGGTGCCGAGCGGCACCTGGCGGGTATCTGGGACAAGGATCTTCGCGAGCGTCTACGGGCGGCCTTTGCAGCCACTCAGCTGCCCTTTGCCGACGCCGCCTTTGCCGAAACTACGCGCGTGCTGGACACCTATGCTTCGCGTTGGGTTACGGCCCACGGCCGGGTATGTGCCGCGACCAGCATCCATCACGAGCAGTCTGCCGACATGATGGATCTAAAGATGCAATGCCTGGAACGACGCCGAAATGACCTCAAGGCCCTGATGGACATGTTGGTAGGCGCAAATGCCGCCCTGGTAGAGCGCGCCCCGAGCGCGGTGGTAAACCTTGCCGCCGTTGAGGATTGCGAGCGGGCCGAGATGCTCGCCGCTGTCACTCCCCGGCCGACCGAACCCGCGCAACGCGCAGCCCTCGACCGTTTTGAAACACAATTGCAACAAGTGCGAGCCTATGAGTTGGCCGGTGACTCTGCGACTGGCTTACGCCTAGCGGTGGAGGTCGACACCGCGTCACGCGACCTGGACTACGCGCCGCTGCGCGCTGAGACCCTGTTTCGCGCCGGCCGGGCGTCAATGGGAGTACACGACTTCGAAGCGGCACAACGCTATTTGGAGGCGGCCTATGCCCAAGCCGACGCCGGGCGCGTAGATGATGTGCGCGCCACGGTGGCCACCGACCTGATTCGACTCTTGGGTGTGTTACAACAGCACCACGACGTTGCCCAAGCCTGGGCGAGTCGAGCTCGCGCTGTGCTGCAACGCATTTCGGCCTCCGACGAACTCAAGGTTGACCTCTTGGCTTATGAGGGGGACCTGGCGGAGTCGATGGGAAACTACCAGACGGCGGCGGCAATACTTGCCGAGGTGTTGAAGCTACGCGAACGGCTCTTCGGTCCCCGCGATCGCCGCGTGGCAGCCGCACACCACAACCTGGCCAACGCCCTAAATTCGCTGGGGAAAAATGAAGAGGCGATGACCCACCATCGTGAGGCCATCGCCATCTTGACCGAGCGCGTCGGCAGCGAGCACCCCGATGTCGCCACTACGTTGTATGGCGCCGCCAATGTGCTGATGGAGATGCGGGTGAAAGACGAGCCGCTGAAGCTATTGGAGCAGGCGCTGAGAATTCGCGCCCGCGCGTTGGGCGCAAACCATGGCTTGGTGGCTGATTGCAAGAACTCCATTGGAGCCTATCTCGACTCGGTGGGCCAACCCACGCAAGCGCTCACGTACTACCATGACGCGTTGCGCATCCGCGAAGCGGAGACGCCGCGAAACCCAGATCGCATCGCCATGGTTTTGAACAACATTGGGGCTTCGTATGAAGCGCTGGGAGACTTTGCCGCAGCGGCGCGGAGCTTCGAACAGGCGCTCGCCTTGCGCATCTCCGTGCTCGGCCCCAATCACCCGGACGTCGCGCTGATCCACTTTAACCTGGGCAGCGAGCTCGCCAAACTTCACCGCTATCGCGAAGCCTTGGCGGCTCATGAGAGAGCGCTCAACATCTACCAAGTCGCGCTGCCCGCCGAACACCCCTACCTAGCCGAATCGAGGGTGGCCATTGGCGATATCTTGGTAGAACTGGGCCGCTATCGTGAGGCGCTTGCGCGCTTGGAGCCTGCGCGCCCGTACCTCGATCCGAACGCTGCGGGGCCACGCGCCACCGGCGACTTCGCCATGGCTCGCGCGTTGTGGATGACTGGCGGTGATCGCAAGCACGCCCTGGCGCTGGCACGCGCCGCTCTGGATGGCTTTCACGCCGATCCTGCGGCCAAGGAGCAACAGGCGGCCATCCAAGCCTGGTTGGCTGCACGTGAGCGCACACCCTAGCCAGCCGCTCACGACGACCTTGGGCTAAAACATGTTCCACAAGTACTGGTTCGTGACCTCGTGGTGAAACTGAATCTCCGCCACCTTCACCAACGCCCCCAAGGCCTTGGGACAGCGGTCAGCAGCGGCCTGTTTGATTTCGGCGTAGCGCTCCGTCAAGCTCTCTCCGACCAACGTCTGAATCCAGGCAGAGCCTTTAAAGTGGCGTAGCGCGTCGTAGATGTTGTCGGGCAAAAACCGCGTGCGCGGACGCTTCGAGTCATCGGCTTCGGGTAACGGCCCCTCCATGCCGGTGCGCAACAGCGCATAGAGCATCAGGTAGGGATTGGCATCGGGGCCCACCGAACGTACTTCAATACGCGCCGACGACTCGTTACCCAACGGAATGCGCACCATTGCACCACGGTCGATGGCGCTGGATTTGATTTGGTTGGGCGCTTCGAAGTGCGGGTCCAAACGGCGGTAAGCGTTGACGCTGGCGTTCAAAACCAGGCACAGCTCCTGGCCGCTTTCGAGAATACGCTTGATGAACTCGTGTCCAAGGGCCGAGATCCCTTCTTCACCGTTGGCATCGTGGAACAGGTTCCGCCCCGCCTGCGCCAGTGACAGGTTGGTGTGCATGCCACTGCCGTTCACCCCGGCCACGGGCTTAGGTAAGAAGCTCGCGGTCATCTCTTGGTTGTGTGCCACCTGTCGGCACAAGAGCTTGTACAGTTGGATTTGATCGGCGGCGAGGTTGACCTCGGTATAGGCGTAGTTCATCTCGAACTGTGAGGGGGCCACCTCCGGGTGGTCTTTCTCATTCCCGAACCCCATCGCGCGCTGGGCCTCGGCGGCTGCATCGATGAACCGACGCAGGGGATCGTTGGGAAGAGAGTGGTAGTAACCGCCCGTCGAGATGAATTCAAAATTGCCGGTTTCGTGGTAACACCGCTCGGCGTCCCGGCCGCGGAACAAGAACCCCTCAATTTCGTTAGCAGCGTGACACACAAGCCCGCGGGTGCGAAACAGGTCGTCGGTGTAGCGTCGCAACGTCGCACGCACGTCGCCTTCATAAGGCGCACCGTCTCGCGACAGCACGTCGCCAAACACCAGCACCTTACCAGGCCCAAACACATCTGCTGGTAACCAGTAAAACGCCGACCAGTCGATGCTCAAACGCAAGTCCGATTCATGTTGTTGCGAGAAGCCGCGGATCGACGAGCCATCTAAGGTCAGGTTGTCGGAGGCGCGCAGCAGAAACTTCTTGTCGTAGTCGAGCATATGGAAGCGGCCTTCAAGGTCGGTAAAACAGACGGTGACCGCCTTGATGCGCTTCTCGTTGGCGAGGTAACTCTCGCGCTCAGCGCGGATCTTGTCTATCGGCACGCGATCAAGACGGGCTTGCCGCGCATTCAGGTTCAGCTCTTCCAACTCGTCGTAGGAGATTTCCAAGAACTTGCGCAACCCAGGGGTATCCACACAAACCTCCAAAAAATGTAAAGCACTCAAAATTTATACCTAAATACATATAAATTACGTTAAATCTACTATTTTTTGTTATTAGCAAGACAATTTTACGGCATCATTGGCCCGCTCATACCAGCCAGAGAGCGCCGGGAGGGCTGCGCTAGCGGTGACCTACGTCGATGGCGGTTATTGGATCGTTGAAGGGCTAAACCCAGGTGACAAAGCAGCCGATGAGAGGGCCTTGAATGCGGCGCTACTGCTTCACCAACTCAACGCGACGGTTTCTAGCCTTACCTTCGTCGCTGTCATTGGGGGCCACCGGCGAAAACGGACCGCAACCGGAGGCCTTGAGGCGTGCGGTGGCAACACCATGGTCGCGCACCAACGCTTGCAACACCGCCTCGCCGCGCTCTTGCGAGAGTTTCAAGTTCGCATCCACGTTGCCGGTGTTGTCGGTATGGCCCACCACATACAGCTTAAGCGTGGGGTCGGTCGCCAGAAGCTTGGTGATTTCATCCAACGCGGCGGTTGACTCGGGCTTGAGGGTGGCTTTGTTGGTGTCGAAGTAGATGCCGTAGATTGCGACGTGGCCGCTGCTTTTCAGGTCGCTCGCAAAAGCCGCGGCATTGGCGACGATGTCTTGAGTCATCGCCTCTTTCTGAACGATGAGCAGGCTGTGCTTGCTGGTAAACTCTGCGCGCACCTCGATCCAGATCTCCTTACCATCTTTGGTGAGCTTCAGCGTCTCTTTGCCTTTGTCGGTGGCCACCGTGGTGCCGCCCAGCTTCTTGATGGCATTCTCGAAGTTGCGCATGATCTGCAGCTCGCTGGGCTTGGCCGTGAGCGCCGCCTGCGGGTAGTAGTTGAGCTTCCAAAGCGCGCCTTCGACATGTTCGCTCTTGCCCTTGCCGGCGAAAAACTCATAGGCGTCAAACTGCTTGATATCGCAGTTGTGGATCCAAAAGTCCGGCATGCGCGTC
>JAKLEG010000131.1 GCA_022703175.1 Myxococcota bacterium
CTGGAGGCAGCCTATCCAGGGGAGCTGCGCTTTGTATTCAAGCACAACCCGCTGGGTTTTCACCCCCAGGCATTGCCCGCAGCCAAAGCCGCAGAGGCCGCCGGGCGACAAGGCAAATTTTGGGAGATGCACGACCTGTTGTTTGAAAACAGCCGTGAGCTGCGTACCGAAACCCTTGAGCGTTTGGCTGCCAAGCTGCAACTGAACCTGACGAAGTTCCAAGCGGCGCTCGACGACCGAAAGGTGGCGGCACGGATCCAAGGCCACATCGACGAGGCCAGCCGTTTGGGTGCCACCGGTACTCCCACGTTCTACATCAACGGCCGCTATGTGCCCGGCGCACAAGCGTTGGAGCGCTTCAAAGCGATTGTGGATGAGGAGTTGATCCGAGCCAACAAGCTGTTGGCTACCGGCATCCCTCGCAGCGCCCTGTACGAGACGCTGGTGGCCGACGGCAAAGTGACGCAGTAGCTCCGCCGAGCGCTACGGACAACCACCGGCTGGGTCTTGAGCCTCTAGCTCGTCAAACAACGCACCCGCTTTGGCTCTTACATCGGCACTCTGGTGGCCCATCACCACATTTTTGCAAACCAAGTTGCCATCTCGCCACACCGCAAGCCGCGTCACGCTCGCCGCAGTCAACGCTGCCACCGTTTGTTGTATCGCCTCGGCATCAGCCATCGCGCGGCCATCGATATAGAGGATGATGTCGCCCGCGAGCAACCCGGCCTCCGACGCCGGAGAATCCGGCGTGACTTGGGTGATCAGTGCCCCAGTGATGGCCTCAAGGGCAGCGGTATCGGCGTCGTCGGCGGTGACATCCCGGAAACGCAGCCCCAACTTGCGGCGCTCCGCACTGACCGAAGTGGGCGGTGGCTCGGGTAGCGGCGTTGGAGCCACGACCGGCGTTGGGTTTTTCGGTGCAGGAGTGACGCTCCAACCGCTGGGGATCGTACTGGCTGGCGACGTCGCGTCGTTGTGCAACACTGGTGCCGGCATCAGCAATTGGCCGGAGGGATCGTAAAAGGCGCTTTGCGGACTGGATAGCGTTTCCACGGCATCGAACGCCGAGACCCCGAGGACGTCGAGGTTTTGCTTAGAGTAGGCCATGCCGCGCCCCACCCAATCTTCGAACGTGAAGGTAATCATGGGGTTTTTTGTAGCGGAGCTGGCGCCTTCATCACTGCTGGCGGCTTGGGCTAGAGTTTGTAGCCCCAAGCCAATGGACGTGCGGCCGGTGGCGGTTTGTACATAGAAGTCGAACGACGGGTTCACCACTCTTTGAAAGCCACTAGAGTAGCTGAAGTCGCCCGACGACATGCTCACCGCGGTGCCGCCTACAAAGAGCGCGAGCGTCATGCCCACCGAGGAACCCATCGGGATGTCCAGCTCGCCAGACGCGCCTACGGTCGCCATCTTCATCGTGATCTGCGTACCGTCTTGGTTACCGAAGAGCCAGAAGCCCTGCATTTGTGGCACCAAAAGCGCGCTTAACCCAGGGCTCGTAATGTAGCCCTCGGGGCTGCGATGCACGCCGTGGTAGCCAAACTCGGCGCCCACTTGTAGCGCAAGGCCAACAAAGGTGGGGCTCGAAGTGTCGATGGTTTGCCCCGCCACCGTGGTGCTGGAGGTGGTGCCAGGCATGAGCGCAAAGCCCACGCCACTGCGCAGCCCCACGCCGTTGCGCCAGTTGCTTTGACGGTTGGCCATGTAGCCGGCGAACATTTTTTGATCCCCCAGCATCATCGTAAACACGCCGTTGTTGGCGTTTTCATCGTCACCCCACAAAATACGGCCGCTCCCTTGGATGTCGTTGGCTGAGGCTTGGGTGCCTTGGATGGGGCCCAGATCTTTGGCGCCCGATTCCAAGGCCGAGTCAGCTACCGATACGGAGCTTTCGCCTAAGAACGCCAGTGCCTCGCTGTTGTAGAACAGCCGATCGCAGAGGTCATCGACCAAGCGCGCATAGCCGTTTTCATGCTCGCTTTGCATCGGATTCATCAGGTTCACCGAGTGCTCTAGTCGGAGGGTCTTTTGCTGGCCGTCTTTGCTGAGCGTGAAGTCGGCGCCGATGCCGAGGCGTGTGGCCATCGTGTCGGAGCTTCGCACCACGCGCAGTCCCGTGATCTGCAGGGTCACCGGCCGTGCACCCTCGTTTCCCAAGCGGCGACTCAAAGCCTGGCCGAGCGCATCTTGCGGCAACACCGCAAAGGCCGCAACCTCACCGGTGGCCGGCGCGATGCTGACAACCTGGACTTGTTGCCAAGGTGCAGGCGCCGCCTTGTTGCTTGTGGACGTAAGCGGCACGCCGACTTCCCGCTGTTGGGTGGTTGCGCAACCGTACAAGCTCGCGAAACAGAACCCTGCCAAATACCAGGTGCGCATGGAGAAACCTCCACGGGCAAAGCGCGGCGGCCCGTCCAAGTATCCTAGGTTCTACCGGCGTGAGGCTCAATGGGACTTTGCATGCCGCATGTGGGCGAATGCCCCACGCGTTGCGGAATCGGCAGAGAGGTTAGGGAGCGGGGAGAGAACGCCCGGGCCCAATGACTCAGGCCCGGGCGCAAGAAACAGATGAACTACTCGTGCACGATGGCGACGTCGGCCATGCTGCCGGTGCCGTGGCACACTTCGCAGGTCTCAAAGGCGTTACCCACCACCGTAGTCCGGTCGGTGTTCACGTAGCCGCCATTTTGCTCCATGTGGCCGATGGCCAACGGACTGTCATGGCAGTACGAACAGGCGCCTGCGACTGGCGTGGTGACCAGGTCGGTGGCGTTCGGGACGGTATTGCGTGCTGTCTTGATGTCCGCGGTGGTATCGGTTCCGGACGTCGCCGGGATCCGCACCGTGCTCACCAACACGTTTTCCGGCACCGAGGTATAGGTGCCCGGTTTGTGGCAGGTTTCACAATTCTGCAAGATGCCGGGGAAGGTGACTTCGGCGAAATTGAAGTAATACGACTTGCCGCTGCGTACGCGCACGAACTGGAACGGATCGCTGCGCGCGGCCGAGGCGTGGATGCCGTGAATCATGTCCTTCAGGTTGTTGGAGGCCTCGGGATAGAGCAGCGGGCTCTTCGACGTATAGATGTAGTACTTGCCCGCTTCGAGCGTATCAGCAGCGTTGGTGCAGGGAGCGACACCAACGTGCGGCTCTACGGTGTCCTCGACTCGGGTTGCATAGCCATCCAGGTACATCTGCTTGATTTCGGCGCAGCTGTTCACCGATGCCGTTGCTGTGGCGACGGTGGCTGTGCGGCCGCTGGAGGTCAGGTTCGGGTTGTGGCAGGTGGTGCACACGTTGATGTTGTACACGCGGTTGCCGCCATGGCCTTCGAACCATTCGTGACAATTGCCGCACTTGGCACTGTCTACGACTTGGCGCCGTTCTTCACCCGAAACGCTCTTGACGGCTGCGATCGTATGGCGTGCCAACACGGCGTGTGCGGTGGGGATGTCTTTTTGTGAGAAGTAGCCTTGCAATGCCACCGTGCGTACGGTCGCGCCAGACGGGAACGCCGCATTGATGGTCTTACTTCCATCAATCACACCGGTGCTGCTGTTGCGGCTGATCTGTTGCACGATGGTGGCGATGTAATAGCCACCGGTGTCGGCCACGATGCTGCCGCTGTCGCCCGTGAACAGCTCGGCGATCGAGATGCTAACCGGTTGGGCCGCGGCTTTGCCGAAGTTGTTGATATCGGCTGGCGCATTGATGCCGTCCTGGGCGGCGCCGTAGGCCACGAGGAACGACGGGCTGCCGTTGAAGCCGGGCAACACGCCGTTGACGACGGTCCAGGTACCCGGAGGAGCTTCGATGTCGGCGCCGGCTGCGTAGTTCAGTTTGTCCAAGGCCGTGGCGGCGTCATCGATGTCGTTGAACACCACATCTACGCCGTCTTTTTGGATCTTGAATCGGACCACCGCCTGGTTGCTGCCATTCACCGTGACTTCGTTGATGTCATAGGTAAAGTTGGCGGCGCCAGCGACCACTTCGGTGGCGTTCGGGCTCTTGTTTTCGGCGGCGTGGACCTCCGAAACGCCATACGAATCGCCGGGGCTGTGGCAGTCCAGACAACCGCTGTTATCGGTTTGGCCGCCGTGGTGGCTGGCCCAGTCGACGTTGTGGCAGGCCCCGCAAGCGGCCATATTGGGTTTGTTCTTCCAATTGTCACCATCTGCTGTGGAGGTGTCGGGAAGGACTGGGTCGGTACCCTTGTGGCACTTGTTGCAGAGCGCGTTATTCTGCGGGTACGTGACTTCAGAGAAGTCATTCACCGAGTTATTGAAGCCGATGATCGTATAGGCTGGCAGGCCATTCGCAGCGCGAGTTGCTGCGCCGTGAATAGCGTGGATCATGTAGGGCATGTTCACGGTATTGCCGGTGTCTGGGTCGATGGTGCTGGGGTTGTGACACACGACGCAGTTCTCGACGTCGGTGCGACGGCCACCGTGCACCGCCAGCTTACCGTGGCATTCGTTGCAGGAAGCGGTGGCAGCGATGTCGCGCGTGGTTTCGATGGCGCCGCCCGCGGGAACGAAATCGTAGAATGCGTTCGCGACCGGTAGCGCTTTGTCGTTGACGTTGCCGAACAGCTCGATGGCGACTCGATGTGTCAGAGTTGGCTCGTACGTGATCGTACCGGCCGTAATGTCATTGAAGAACGTGTAGGTGTAGCTGCCGTCCATGTGGTCTACGAGCGTGCCCCTGTACTCGGCGGTTGCCTGCGCGTTAGCATTGATGTAGCTCCGCCAGCTATTTGGCTCACCACCAACACCAGCGATCAGCTTGGCAATGGAGAACCGCAACATCGTCGCCTGGGAGTTCTGGTCAACCTTGATACCCACAGCCCCGCGTCCCGCGGCGTCTTTCACGGTGAAGTTAACAACCGGTGGGCTCGCGATGGTAACGCTCTGTATGACAACATTCAGCGTTGCTGGAATCTCCGCAGTCACCAAGAACGCTAACGCCCCATTCAGGCCATTGCTGCCGTTGGTGCCATTCGTGCCGTTGGTTCCATCTGTGCCATCGGTGCCATCTACACCGGGCTGGCCGTTGGTACCGTCAACACCGTTCACACCATCGCTGCCGGGCACGCCCTGAATGCCTTGTGGGCCTTGTGCGCCGTCCTTGCCATCACTGCCGGAGCAGCCCGCTAGGGCCAATGCCAGCACGGTGGAACAACCTAATAGTTTCCGCATGTTTGCTCTCCTTCAAACCGAGGTTTGGTGAATCCAAACGATCTAGAACCTGTCGGGCGTCGAACACCGGCACGCCGACTCTTGCATCCCCGTGGGGTCCGGTTAGGACCCAACCGCGAACCGGGAGCTACCAAGCAAGATCTGGTCCAAGATGGGGCGCAGAATTACGTAGTGTTTTCAGCGGGCTAACCGCACGCCATTGCCTAGGCATGGCCAGGGTTGTTACCGTGCAGTAACGTTCGAACTGGAAGCACAGCAATCCTGAGGAGTTAGCGCAATTACTAAACGGTAACAGAGGCTTACTTAAAACTACTGTCTGGCGCACATGCAAACCAGGCGAGTGTGCCTCATCAGCTTCGCAGGTGTGTCAATGAGTCTCGATGTCGGCGATTCTGACGTTGGGATCACCGCGTTATTGTCCCAGCATCGGGCACCCCGGTCGCGCAAACCCGTGAAACAGCTGTCCAGATAGGCCCGGCCCATGTTGCTTGCGCCACGCTGGCGAGCGGAGGGGCTGGTTCAAGATACGTCCGGCGTCAACCTCGATGTCAGGTTGGTCGAGCGTCATGCGCAACTCTTTCACCGCGTGACTCCCCCAATGCACCATCACCACGGTGGCCGGGGGCTCCAACGCCACCACGGTGGCCACGTGGGTCAACAGATCGTCTAACAGGCCGTTATGATTGGCATCGTAGGTGAAGTCGAAGAAGGCCAGGTCGCCTGGGGTGGGTTGTTCGACAAGGCGCCCGTCGCGTAGGGCCGCTTGCCAGAAGTCTCGGGAACCACCCGATGCCTGAGCCCCCGCGCGGGCCAAGATGGCAATGACGAGACTGCTGCAGTCTCCCCGCAATGTTTTTGGCGGGCGCTCGACAAACTCATAGGCCGCTTGGATGATCGCTTTGCGAAAGCTATCCGCAGCCTCGGAGGTTAGGTAGCAGGCCTGGGTGGACTCGGCACTCTTGGGGGTTACCTCCGTGCGACCGGTCGGCTCACTGGGAGACGCTTGGGAGTCAATGGCGATGTCGTCAGGTGCCAGGGGACATTGGCCTGCCAACGCAGCATCCTGAGAAGGCTCTGTGGTCGCACACGTGATCGTAGACGGCAACGCCACGCCCGGCGCGCCGGCACTTTGTGTGCCTAAGGCACAAGCACCCGTGCCTAACAGGCCTAAGCTTAACAGTGTCGTGACAGCGCGTTGCATCGAGCTCGTTGGCCCCATAGCGACTTTGTCGCCGAAATGCCATGACGCGCTTAAGGCTCACTGCTAGACCTTCACTAGGACATTTGGCATTTGAAAACGCCGCCCAAAAGGGCATACTGCGCGCCGTTGTTCGCGTTGCTCGGGCGTTCGGCAGGCGGGCAACACTAGGATGGAGATTGTTATGAAGCATCGCGATCTCAGTCTGGTTGGGCTGTGTCTGTTGCTCGCTAGTGTCGGCTGTGGCACCGCCGAGGGCGAGCTGTGGGTGGGCGACGGGCTGAATGACCCGACCCAAACCGCCGAAGTGGTGGGCACCTCAGTGCGGCTGATGGCGGCCAACCTCACCGCGGCCGACGCGCAAAACTACGACAGCGGCGAAGGCACGCGCATCTTTCAGGGCATCGGTCCCGACATCGTGATGATTCAGGAGTTCAAAGCCGGCGACAACTCCGCGGCCGCGCTGCGCGATTTCGTCGATACCGCGTTCGGGCCAGAGTTCGTCTACGTGCGCGAGAGCGGCAAAATCATACCCAATGGCATCATCAGCCGCTATCCGGTATTGGAGTCTGGCTCCTGGGACGACCCCTATATCGACGACCGTAGCTTTGTTTGGGCGCGCTTGGACATCCCCGGCGACGTTAACCTGTGGGTGGTCAGCGTGCACTTTTCTACGTCGCGCGCCTCGACCCGCGCTCGCGAGGCCGAAAAGCTGGTCGCTTTCATTCAAGCCAACATGCCGGCCGACGACTACCTGGTGGTCGGCGGCGACCTGAATACCAGCACCCGTGGCGAAACCGCGCTGACTCGCCTGAGCGCCGTGGTGCAGACCAAAGGGCCCTACCCGGTGGACGGCAAAGGCAATGGCTCCACCAATCGCAATCGCCGCAACCCCTATGATTGGGTCCTCGTGGACAGCCATTTAGAGGCCTACAAGACCCCAGTGGCCATGCCCTCCAAAAGCTTCCCGGACGGCCTGGTGGTGGACACGCGCGTTTACACACCCATTGAAGACCTGGCGCCTGCACTCAAGACTGATAGCGGCGCGTCCCGAATGCAGCACATGGCCGTGGTACGCGACTTCTTGATTCCGGAGTACGTGGGTCCAGCCAGCGTCACCGTGACGAGCCCCAACGGCGGCGAGGAATTGGTTGCCGGTGCCAAGACCAACATCACCTGGCGGTACAACCGCGTCGATGCCGTGAACATCGAGTATGCCGTGGCCGATGAGGATTGGCTGAGCATCGCCACCGATGTCGCAGCGGTGAGTGGCACGTACCGTTGGACCCTGCCCGCCACTCCCGCAGCGGCGGTACGGGTGCGTATCAGCGCCACCGTTGGTAGCGTCGATGATGTCAGTGATGCCCCGTTTGCGCTGGTGGATGCGCCTCCGGCATTGGCCGTCTTTATCAACGAAGTTCTGGCAGATGAGCCCGGCACCGTGACCGGTGGCGAGTTTGTGGAACTCGTGAACGGCGCTGGCAGCAGCGTGGACCTGAGCGGTTGGACAGTGAGCGACAAGACCACCGTGCGTCATCAGTTCGCCGACGGCACCACGATAGCAAGCGGTGGCGCGCTCGTGGTGATGGCAGCGGCCAGTGCCATTCCCGAAGGACTCACCCATGCGGTGGCTGCGAGCACCGGTGGCCTGGGTCTCGCCAATGGAGGCGACGTGGTGACTCTTTGCGACGCCAGTGGCCTGGTGGTGAGCACGGTGACGTTTGGCGGCACGGTTGGGGACGGCATATCTATCAACCGCGAGCCCGACGGGATGCTGACGGGTGGCTTTGTCCCTCACAGCAACCTGAACCCCGCGCTCAAAGCATCCCCCGGAACCCGCGCGGACGGCAGCGACTTCTAACCTCTCCACCTCTGCAAGCGCAGATGACCGCTGCAACGCTTTTGTGCTAAGCGGCAGCGATGCGAATCTTCAAAACGACTTTCGTGTTTTTGGCCATTAGCCTGGGGCTCGCCGCCAGCGCCACGGCGGTGGAAGCCGATTGGAATGATAAGGGCGTTGCCTGGCAAAGCTACGACGCCGGGCTGGCCCAGGCCAAACAGCAAAACAAGCCGATTTGCTTGGTGTTCTTCACCACCTGGTGTCCGCACTGCCATGCCTACAGCCGCGTCTTCCACGATCCCAACGTCGTGGCCAAAACCAAACAGTTTGTGATGATTCGGTTAGACCGCGACAAGAACAAAGAGCTGTCGAAAAAGTTTGCGCCCGATGGCGAGTACATCCCGCGCACGTTCTTTTTGACACCGCAGGGCGCGCTCAAGGCCGAGTTGACCAGCGGTGCGAGCGAGTACAAGTACTTCTACAACGAGTCCGATCCGCAAGGGATTCTGGGCGGCATGACGCGGGCACTTACGGCCATCAAGTAACGCGCGCTATTCGCTGTCCATCAACGCCCGAGCCTCTTCCAGAATCTCTTCGTGGTCGAACGCCAACGGCGGCAAACCCGTCAGCGGCCAAAACCGCGCCTTAGCGGCATCATCGCCAGCCTTCGGTACCGACTTGGTCACGTCCACCTCGCCCCAATAAACAATGCTCACCGTGTGGCCGCGCGGGTCGCGCCCAGGCTTGCCCCAAGCACCTAGCTGCGTGAGCATCATGCCAGAAAGCCCGGTTTCCTCTTGGAGCTCGCGGCGAGCACCAGCTTCCAATTCTTCGCCCTCATTCAAGAAGCCGCCCGGCAGCGCCCATGAGCCTTTGAACGGTTCATGTCCCCGCTCAACCAGCAGCACCTGCCCCGCGCGGCGATCGCGCGAGACCAACACAACATCGACTGTGACTTGGATAGCCATGACGGCTCCTTGTTCGGCCCTGCTGCGGGCCAGCGTTGCGGACGCGAGAGCTAGTTGCGTAGGCTCTGGATGGGGGCCGGCACGCGGCCACCCAAATTAACGAAGCCGGCGCACGAAAACTTGTTCACCGGCATGATGATGGCATCGCCCAACAGGCCGCCGTAGGCCACGATGTCGCCCGCCTTCTTGCCAGGGATGGGCAACAGGCGCGCCGCAGTGGTTTTGCTGTTCACCACCCCAATCGCGATTTCGTCGGCGATGATTCCCGCAATGGTTTCGGCGGAGGTATCGCCCGGGATGGCCACCATATCCAACCCCACCGAGCACACTGAGGTCATGGCCTCTAGTTTTTCGATGGTGAGCGCACCTAAGCGCGCCGCCTCGACCATGTTGCCATCCTCAGATACCGGAATGAACGCGCCCGACAATCCCCCCACGTACGACGTGGCCATCGCGCCGCCTTTTTTCACGGCGTCGGTCAACAGCATCAGTGCGGTGGTGGTGCCCGGTGCCCCGGTGCGTTCGAGACCCATCGCTTCGAGGATGGCGGCCACCGAATCGCCTTCGGCAGGGGTGGGCGCCAGCGACAAGTCGACCACACCGAAGTGCACAGGCGGACCTAGGCGGCGGGCGACCACGCGGCCAATCAATTCGCCAGCGCGGGTGATTTTGAACGCCATCCGTTTGATCACGTCGGCGATGCTCGTCAGGTCCATGTTCTCAGGCGGATTTTGCATCAGGCGGCGCACCGCCGAGTTCACGACCCCGGGGCCCGAGACGCCCACGTTCAACACCGCCTGCGCTTCACCTACTCCGTGGAACGCACCTGCGATGAACGGGTTATCTTCCACGGCGTTGGCAAACACCACGAAGCGGGCACAACCGATGCCATCTTGGGCCGCGGTGGCTTCGGCAATTGCCTTGACCGTGTGGCCCATCATCAGCACGGCATCCATGTTGATGCCGGCCTTGGTGGTGGCGACGTTTACCGAGCAGCACAAGCGTTTGGTGGCGGCGATGGTTTCAGGCAGCGATTCGATCAATGCCCGGTCGGCGTCGGTGATGCCTTTGTGCACGAGCGCCGAGAAGCCGGCGATGTAGTCGATACCAATGGTTTCGGCGGCGCGATCCAGCGCTTGGCCAATTTTCAAGAAGGTGTCGCGTTTGGGGGCGCGGCCCAACAAGGCGATGGGCGTTACGGAGACGCGCTTGTTGACGATCGGCACACCCAGGTCGCTTTCGACCTCGCGGGCGATTTTCACGAGGTTGCCGCCCAGCGTGGTGATGCGATCGTAAATTTGTTCGGCCAGGCGGTCGCCCGAGCCGTCCAAATCTAACAGCGAGATGCCGAGCGTGGTGGTGCGGATGTCGAGGTGCTCGACCTCCACCATGCGTAAGGTCTGCAGGACTTCATCAAAGCCAATATCGGCCATCATTACACCGAGTGCATCGCGGAGAGGATGTCGTCGTGCAACACCACGACGTGGATGCCCAGATCTTGGGCCGCGGCCAGAAGCCGTTCTTTGAGGGTGGCAAAACGGCCGCCCTGGCTGGTGGCACCCGCGATATCCACGACAAAGATCATCGTGAAGTAGTCGCCGACGATGGTTTGCGACAGCTCTCGGATGTCGCCCGCGAATTCATCGATGATGGTCGCAAGCCGAGCGACGACGCCTGGGCGGTTGTGGCCGGTGGAGGTGATAACAATCCGTTCGGCCGTGGCACCGGGGCGGGCACGGGCGGCCCCGGCGAGGCTGTCGGAACCGGAGCGTGCGCCCAACACGGCTCCGACTTCTTGGGCGATGAGCTCTTGAAGCTTCGGATCGCTGCTGTTCAACCGGCTGGCGACGGCACGGACGACGTCCGCGACGACTGCGTTCTCTTGATCACGAGGTGTTGCCATGGGCCGCCTCCTACCACAAAGGCGTCTGCCACCGCACTCTCTTTGCACTCAGCTCTTGAATGTCGGCTGGCAATTGATTACACACACGGGCTCGGTCGGGGTGTAGCTCAGCCTGGTAGAGCACTAGCTTTGGGAGCTAGGGGCCCAGAGTTCGAATCTCTGCACCCCGACCAACTTTCTCCACTTCTCGCACACTGTCATTCCACCCGCTGCACCCACTCCCAGCCGAGGGCACCCGCGCGGGTGGTGATGCTCACAAAGCTGCCGGGGTTGTAGTTGGCGGGAGCACGTCGCTCGACAAACACCGCGTCGTCCAGGACCTCCTGAGTCTTGCCCCGCCACGAGTGTACGAAGCAGACGCCCGAGCCTATCCAGCGCAGCTCGTAGCGAATCACGCGGCTTTGTACGTAGGTTTCGGGGGAGCGGTCGAACCAGGCGTTGGCGCCCAAACCTGCTTCGATGAACAAAAGCGGTAGCATCGCGGGTCCGAGCAACACCGCCATCGACGCCCGGCCGTTGCGCCAGCCCAGCTCCCACCGGCCACTCACCCACCAGATGAGCACCGCCAGCACGGCACCCGCCGCGGCACACATCAGGTAGGGTGTACGGTCAAGCGGCCCGACATACGCCGCGACCACGACCACACCCGGGAAAGCCAAGAGCACCCACAAAAACAAACCCAACGTCCCCACCCACGCTGGCATTCGCATGTGCCTAGTGTAAGGCGTTCACCGCGCCTGCGCTCGGTCGTCAGGATGCCATGCGTGATGGCGTCGCCCCAAACGTGTAGGCCACAAGGTCCTTGCCAAAAAGCAGGTGGCGCTCACGAATCGGTGGGGCGGCGGTCAGCGCGTGACGTAGGTTCGAGGTCGTTCGGTGGGTGTTACGCGTCGGTCGACGGCGTGTTCGAGGCGGTGTCGTCGCTCTGTTGGCGACGGCTCGCGCGGCGTTCGCGTTGGTAGGCCGAGGTCACTTTGCGTTGAATCTCGGGGCAGTTGCGGAACACAAAACGGGCGGCGCGGCGCGCCTCGGTAACGCGCGTGTTCAGGAGACACAACAGCCGGTCACGCAAATCGATTTTCTCCGATGCTTTGGGGCCCGGCCGCGCGCTTAGCTCCAGCAGCGTTTT
>JAKLEG010000132.1 GCA_022703175.1 Myxococcota bacterium
TGTTGTCGTCCCCCGGTACACCCACGATGAACATGTTGTCGTACGCTTGCACCGAGATACCCATTTGATCGCTCGCGGTACGGGTAGACTCGGTGATGAACGTCGCAGGCGGAACATCAATCGCTGTGGCACTCGACGCGGTGGGCGCAAAAACAACCTGCGGCGTCGGCTGCGAGCTACAGGCTGCGATCCAGCCAACACTAACGATGAGCAGACTTCGGTATTGCATTGCCCCATCCTTCAAAAGTCGGGGCGCACCTTACCAAGTTCGACGCCAAATCGCACGCCCGCGCGTGCACGGTCAGCGCTTGGGCATCACGCTGACGTCGTGCAGACAGCGAGCGTGCTTGCTGAGGCGATTGCACTTCTGCAGCGCGACGTCGGGAAGACGCCGCACAAACCCCGGACGCACCCATTTGGCAAAACGTGGCCCCGGCCCGGGTTGCAATGGCTCGACGATCAACCCTTCCATCTGCGCGGCCCCAAGTGGCGATGGTCCCAGCCACCTTTTCAACTCGCGGAGCCCGCGCACCGGCCCGACGTGAAGCGGCGTTGCTACGGTGAGACCCACAGCGCCCACGCGCCTGGCAAGCTCAACAAAGGGCACGAAGCTGCCATCCCTTTTGCGCAACGCAAAGACGATGAGCCAATCAGGCAGGCGGGTGTAGGCGATGGTCAACCGGGGTTTCAGCCACTCTCCGTACAATACCTCGTGTGGCCCCAACACCGTACGATAGGCGGCGGCGCGTTGGGACGCATACAGCCAAACCTCACGCGCGAGGTCACCGCGGGCAAACGTATGGAAGCCACCCCGTAACTCCACGGTAACGTTGCCGCTAGGCTCACAGGCCAACGCCACGTTGATGCCATCGCGTTTTTCGAGCACGACGAGCGGCTGTTGCCACAACGCAGTCTGGTCAATTTCGGCAAGCCAAAGGTCGTCTGTGGTGCCGCAGCTGCCCGGAAAATGCGGGATGCGGGGGAAGTTGTCCAAGCGCCCGGTCATTGCGCACGGCCCTCAAACGGTATCAGCCTGGGCGCAAGCTTGTGGGCTTCGCTGGGGAGCACCCGAGCCAACGCCGCGCGCAGGTCATGCGGTACACGCCTACGCAAGAAGGCACGGCGATCGGGCGGCGCAGCGTCGTCGGCCAAGTCGCAAATGACCACGCAGGCCCGCAACAACCCCCACAACGTACGCAGGTCGCGATAGCGCTCCCACAGGTGGTGATCGGCCGCAAGGCTGCGGATCGATTTTCGGGCCTGTTCGTAGGCGCACATCAGGCTGTGCTCTTCATTGAGCGTCAACGGCACTGCGCAGGCAAAAATGGCCAGGTCGGCCGCTGGGTCGCCAGCTCCGGCGCGTTCGAAATCCAGGAACCGGCAGCCATCGCGTTGCTGCGTGACATGCTGCAAGCGCAGATCGCCGTGGCATAGCACCGACGGCACGGCACTTACCGGCGCCTTCAGCATCGCTGGCGCCAACACCTCTGTGGCCTGCTGCAGGCAGAGTGCGCTGTGTTTATCGAGCAGACCGTCGTAGCGCACGCGGCGCACGTAGCCGCGCAGGGTCTCGAAACAGGCGCGCGGGGTGGCTGGAAATGTTAACGGTGCGAGGTCAGCTCCCAAAACGCGATGCAGAGCCACCCATGCATGCGCCAAGGCTGAAAGCTTGGGTTCGTCTAGCGGGCGTGCCAAGGGCGTGCCCGGGACCAACCCCGATATCAACACCCCGGCCAACGGCCGTTCACCCAACCCCGCAAAGCGCAACGCGCTCGGGGCGCCAAAACCGGCCAGCTCGGCACCGCTTCGGAAATGGTGAAGGGCGGGCGCCAACCCCGCTGGCGCGCGCAGCAACGCTTGTTGTTCACGCACGAGGGATGCCGTCGGGCCAAAACGCAAACGCACGAAGCGCGGCCCACCACGGGTTTCGGCTCGATACAGGTATTTGTCGCCACGCACGGCATGCAACAACGTCGGGGGACGTTGTCCAAGGCACGGCTCTCCAAGCGCTGAGAGCACCAGCGTCACCACGGTGCGTGGCGTGGCGTGTCGCATCAGAGAAACTTACAACCGCGTCAGCGGCTTAGTAGGTGCCGGACGGCTTGGGTGCGTCGATAGCTTTGATGCGCACCTTCACGTCGGCAATGATGGCGGTCAAGCCGACATCGCTCTTCGGATCCAAAAACGCCTTGATCAGCTCAGCCTGCTTGCCTTCCATGTACGGCAACGCTGCCTTGAAGGTTTTGCGAATAGCGGCCGCTTCGGCGTCGATGGCGGGGGTGGGCGTGGCCTTGTTGTACTCGCGGGCGTTGTTGAAACGGTCGGTGGAGTTTTCGATGCCGGCCTTAAGATGCAGGGTGGCCGCCGACGCTTTGGCGGTGCCCAACACATCCAAGACGCTGTTCTTCACTTCAGTGTCCAAGCTGTCGTTCGTAACAAAGTCGCGCACGAACTTTCGAGCTGCCGCCGCGGGGGTCAACGTCGTCGCCATGGTAATCTCCTAGATATTCTGAGTAGTGTCTGCGCGTTGCAAGACGCGTGAACGCTAACAAACGGCCCGTGTATCTGCAAGGGATCGATGCCATGATCAGCCCCCGAAGTCAGCTCGTTGGTGAGTTGGCCACACACTCTTGGCCGCGCTTGTTTGCGCTCTATTTGGAGCTCGCCGGACACGACCCCAAAGCGGCGAGCTTCATGGCCACCGCGATAATGCACAAAGCTCGGCACGACAGCCGCCCCGACGAAGTGCTACCCACCCTGATGATGTTCACAGCCCAAGCCCATGACGTTACGGCGCTGACCTTTTTGGCCAAGGCCTTGGCCGCTTACGGGCGCGCCGCCCACGAGGCGACGTCGTTGGTCCTCAAGCGTCTGCGCTCACTCCCAGTCACCGATGATGCCAGCTTTTGGGCGGTGGACAGCTTGTGGCACGTGGTGGGCTTCATTGGCGTAGGGCCAGAGCCGCTGGCTGCGGTGGAGGCTGCCTTGCTGGCCAATCCGAAACAACGTGTGGCTGCCATCGGCCAACTCTACGATGGCACGCTGTCAGAATCCGCGCGCGTGCAAATGTATTGGGCCACCCTTACGCGTGTGCGTGAGTTCCTTACAACCCCGGCGCTTGAGCCGTGGCGGGCCACGCGCACTCAAGGGCCACGTGCGCAAGCCGAACCGGCCGTTTCTAAGCCCGCGTGTAGCAGTCGCCGAGCCACCGAGCTTTTGGCTCGCACCCGCAAACGGCCGTCGCGGGGCTAACGGCTACTCGCAAAGGTGGTTGGGAATGTTGCAGGTGAGCGGTTGCAGGCACTGCGGAGTGGCGTAGCAATAGCCACCCGCGCCTGAGTACACCACGCAATCGCCGTTGATTGCGACGCCATTCGGGGCGCAACAACCATCGTCGTCGGAGCAGTTGATGCCGCGCGGTACGTCGCCGCAGGTGGCGTGCAGTCCGGTGATATCGCCGTTCGAGTCGATCCAATACCAATCACTGGTAGAAACATCGCCCGGAATACGCGGCACGCACTTGGAGCCGGCCCGCTCGACGTAAGGTTTGGCGCAGCCCGTGCCGTTCCACTCGTAGCCCGCGTTACACACAAACCGACACTGCGTGGTGCTGGCCACGATACTGTAGGCGAGCGTGGCAGGTGGCTGCCACGTGGCGCCGTCCCAGGTCTGGGTGATGCTGCTCGCAGTGTTGGCCTGGGCGTTGGCTGGCGTTGCTGGGCAGGGCATCTGACGGGTGTTGGCACTGCACCTCGCGCTCGCGTCATCCCAGTGCGTGCCGGTGTCACAGGTGACCGCTGCGGTGCAGTCCGGGTTGCAGGTGGCGGGCGGCCCGAGGTTTTGGGCGCTGCCTAGGTCGCAGGCTTCGCCAGTTTCTACGATGCCGTTGCCACACTCTGGCGGTAGGGCGCACGAGGGTGGGTCGACGACGCAGGGGTCGGGCACGCAGCCTGATAGGTCCAATTCGCAAGGGGTCTCGGTGTCGGGGCCATAGCAAGCCACGGTCCCACCGATGAAGGTGAGTGATTCACAAGTGAAATCACGCACATCGGAGCCATCGCAGAATTCGCCCAGGTCGGCCACGCCGTTGCCGCACAGCGCCGTGCTATCGCCGCCCGGGTCGGTGTCGCCACACTGTTCGGGATAGGTCAGGCAGAAATCTGGGTCGCTTTCATCGAGGGGCAGGAGCGGATCGTGTCCGCACGCCGCCAGAGCCATCACAGAAGTCATTGTTAGGCACGGGATCAGAGGTGCTGTTTGCATCCGCATCCTCCACGATGTTGGGATCTATCAACGCTACCAAAGCAACTTTCAGGCCATCCTATAAGTTGTTCAACTAGCCGTTTTTAATGGTTTTTTATGCTGTCAAATGTCGATTTGGTACCTTTGCGTGACACTGCCCGTGGCCAACCGGCGGCCACGTCACCTCAACGTGGCAGTGGGGCAAAGAGACTTCAGCAAAAAGTGGAGAACCGTTTCAACAGAAGTCGTGCGCGTGCGTTATGTCTGGGTGAAGGAGCCTCGCGTGTCTGAACAGCCCCACTTGCTCGTTGTTTGTGCGCCGACCGACACCGTCGTTAAGGCGACTCCAACGAGTGAGCTCGTTGCCAGCGACGATCTGCTGATGCTCGGCGCAGCCCAGGGGCATCACCCGGCGTTCGCACAGCTGGTGCAACGCTACGAGGCGCAAGTGCGACGTTTCGCGCAAAGCTTGCTCGGCGACGGCCCACAAGCGCGCGATGCGGCTCAGGAGGTTTTTTTGCGCTTGTGGCAAGCACGCGGCCAGTATCGCGCCCAGGGTCGATTCCGCGAGTACCTGTTTACCCTTGCCCGAAACCTGTGCCGCTCCAAGCGCCGCCGCAAGCGGCTGGCCGACTTTCTTGGGTTGAACGATGGCGAAACTCAACAACCGCTGGACTCGCTGCCAACCGCTGCCGGCGATGCCGCGTGGACCCAGCAAAGCAAAGAACGTGAACGTTTGCTGCGCGTGGCGCTCCAGAGCCTGGAGGAGTCGTTTCGCACGCCGGTGGTGCTCCGCTACTTAAACGAGCTGTCGTACGAAGAGATCGCCGTGGTGATCGGCCGCACACCGTCGACGGCGCGCTCACGCGTCTTCTATGGACTCAAACGCTTGGCCGAACTTCTTCCTCACGAGGTCGCCTGATGACCTGCCCCGACTCCCAAGCCCTGGTCGCTTACCTGGAAGGCACCCAACCCCGCGCCGTCGCCGACGATCTCGGTACCCATGTGGCGAGCTGTACAGCTTGCCGTGCGGCCCTCGGTCATCTTGAAGCAGTGCGCGCAACGTTGCGGTGCTCTACGTTGGCTCCCGATCCGCAGTTCGTGTCCGAGGTGATGCAAAGACTCCCGAACCGCCGCCCGTTGGTGTGGTTTCGCGCTCTCGCTCCGGTCGTCTTGGGTGCAGCCGCGGCAAGCGTGCTTTGGCTTTTGACCATAGCCGTGCCACCGTCAACCCCACTTCCCGTGGCCCGCGGTGATGCCGCACACGGCTCCCTCTCCCAACTGGGCGTGGAGGTCTTCTTGCACCCCCAAGGCCAGTCACACGCGCGCAGCCTCATTCAAGGGGGTGAGGCATTGCATCCGGGCGATGGCCTGAGTTTCGTGGTGCATCAACCGAGCGGCAAGTCTTTGTACCTATGTTTGTTTGCTGTCGACGCAAAACAGGAGGTGCACTGGTTCTACCCGGCGTATCTCAACGCCCAACATCCCCCGGAGGCGCTGCGCTTGGCACCAGAGTCTGAACGCGTCTCCTTGCCCGAAGGCGTGGTGCCCGAAGGAGTTGCCGCAGGGCCCTTGCAAGTCGTCGCGCTGTTTTTAGATCGCCCAGTGAATGTGGCGGAGGTTGAGCATCGGCTGCAAATCTCGCCGCGGCCCCCATGGAAACCGGCGCTGCCGGTAATTGCCGAGCAGGTACAACAACTTACAAGTGTGTCGTCGCGGCGTTAGGCGCCGCAATAGGAGCTCCCAATGCTGCTGACAGCAATCTTGTTACCCTGGATCAGTGCGCTTGCAACAACGCTGGCCGACCCAGGTGCGCCACTTCCCACGCGCCATGCGCTTATTGTCACCAACAATCGCAGCCTGAACACCGGTCGCCCCGACCTGCAGTACGCCGACGATGATGGCGTAAAATACGCCGAGCTGTTTGCTGAGGAGTTTGGGGTCGCCCATGTCACGCTGCTGGCCGAGTTGGACCCGGTCACGCGGGCGCTCTATCCCGATTGGCAGGCGCGGGTACAACCACCCACCCGGCAAAACCTAGAGTCCGCCGTGAGCCACCTGGAACAAGCGCTTGGCACGGCCGCCGCCCGAGGCGAAGCGGCCATGGTCTACCTGGTGTTTGCTGGTCACGGCGACGTGGACCACGGTCAAGGCTACTTGGAGCTCGCTGACAGCCGCTTGAGCGCCCGTGACCTAGATGAAGCAGTGTTGGCGAAGTTGGGCAACACACCTACGCACTTGGTGTTGGACAGCTGCAACTCCTACTTCATGCTCAACCCACGCAAACCTGGCGGCAAACGTTTCGAAGTGCAACCTGAGACGCAAAGCCTGTTTGATCGTTACCCAAACCTTGGGGTGCTCATTTCCACCAGCGCTGAGGCCGTGACCTATGAGTGGAGTGAGCTGCAATCGGGCATTTTCAGCTACGAGTTACGTTCGGGGTTGCGCGGGGCCGCAGACGTAGATCACGACCGCAATGTCAGTTACGCGGAGCTTGCGGCCTTCATCCAAACCGCCAACGCGGGTGTCGTCAATGATGCCTATCGCCCCAAGGTTTTCGTGCGCAGCCCCGATCGAACCGCACCGTTTTTGCGTCGCAGTACACCCGAGCCTCGCCTGCTCACACTCGCAGTAACAGGCGCCTTGCGACTCACCTTGCGCGACCACCAAGGCGTCCGCGTGTTGGACGTACACAAAGAGGCCGGCACTGCCCTGACACTGGCGCTACCAGCAGGCGACCTGGAGATCTATGAAACCGTGGTGAGCTCGCAAGGCCGTCCCATCAGCTCGGTGCGGCGTTACGACGCCAACTTGCATGGCGAAATCCGTCTGGAGGCGCTCTCCGAGACTCCGCCCGCCACCGCAGCTCGGGGTGAATCACCTGTTTTTACAGGACTTTTTAAGAGCCCATTTGGTGTGGAGGCCTTTACCCTTGCCCAAGGCTCAAGCGCCGTGGTGGAGCCCGAGTACTATGGTGTCACTGAAAAGGACGCTCAGGTTTTGCGGCAGCACTTGGTTGGCGCCACACAGGCCGATGAAGATCGCCGCTACTCCCTAACCTTCGGCGGGCTAACCGGCTCGCTGTTCGCAGGCATTGTGCTCGGTCCTTACGTCAACTCAAACAAAGACATGACGCGCTCAGAGCGAAATTGGGCACTTGCGGGGGGAGCCCTGATCCCGGCCGCGACACTGCTCGGTTGGGGATTGGGTGCATGGGTCGACACCCCGTACGAAGAGTTGTTGGCTGACTACAGCGCCGCCGACCAATCCACCGCCGAAGCGCGCGGTGCCACGGTGCTGAAATTCCGCGAAAGGTTCCATACCCTTGCAAATGAAGAGCGACATGACCGACGCCTTCATGGCGCCATCACCAGCGGCATCGGGCTCGTCATCATCGGCGATAGTCTGGCCGCGGCACTGCGCGACAAGAACCACGTAAGCCCCAACACCTACACATTCTTAGGAGTCGGTGCGTTTGTCACGTTGTTTGGCGTCTTGCATGCCACCATCGATACGCAACCCGCCGAGCGCATGTGGGAGCTGTATGAAACCAGTGAGAGCGGCACCACCGCGGAACCTATCGCCCCACCAGCCGAGGCCAAGACGTCGTTCAACTGGATGCCTAACCTTGGCGTCGCCCAAGGGACGGCGTTCATCGGTGTCGGTGGCAGCTTCTAGCTAGGGGCGATTATCGATGGTCGGCAGCGTCACGCTGACCCACTCACCGCAGTAGCCCCAATAACCATTGCCGATATCTGTTGGTGGTTCTGTGCCAGTTTCGGCGCCCGATCCCGTGAGTTCACGTGCACCGCTCATCACCGTGTCGCTGATATTGGCCGGGTTGTCGCAGGCGCGGGCCCGCACCTGAACCTCGGAGGCGAGCACGGCCCCAAGCCCTTGATCCCATAGAGGATCGGGAATTGATACGGCTGCCGAATCCCAGACAACCACGTGCAGCCTACCCTCGATCGAGGTTTGCAGCGCCTCGGTTGTCCCCATCGCCAAGAACGTCGTGCGCCAGATGTCACCGGCACATTCGGCGCCGGCGCAGAACTCCACGGCGACCGACGCTGTATCGGCCGCGGAGTCGCGCAACTCCAATTGCAAAGGAATCCATCCGCGCAAGATCTCCGCGCTGGGCGCCGTCAACAACACCGTCGGGGCATCGTTGCCCACCATCACGGTGTTGGAACGCGTCCATTCGCTCCGGACCCCGGCCGCGTCCACGGCCTGCGCGCGTACCGTCACCTGCGGTAACGTGGCGATCATCGCGAAGCCGTCGCCCGCTGCGTCGCTGCCTACCACCGCGGTGCCAACGGCCGTATCCATGCCAGCATCCACGCCGTAGGAAGCATTCGTGGCAACTTGCGCCACCAAATCCCAGGCAAAGGGATAATTGTGCTCCCGCCCAAGCGTGGCTAGGTCCACAAGGGCGGTGGCGCCATTTTCGTCCACGGCAGGCCACCAAGCACTGGCCGGGTCGTCGGGGGCTTGCACCGTATATTCAAAATACACCGTAACTCGATCATCGCCGAAGGGCGCGGCGTTGGCATCCAACACTTTTACATTCACGGTAAGTTTTTGAATGGCCCGCGTGACAGGGTCCATCAGCAATTCGGGCGCTTGGTTGCGGGCGTCGGTGTAACAGGTCGCGAACTCAGCGTTGCAACGAAAACCCTCAGGGCAATCGTCAGAGGTGGCACACCGAATCACCACATCGGTGGGAATGTTCAGCGAGAGGTCGCAGCCCGCCATCCAACTTGACACGGCGAGCCCAACCGCAAGAAGTCGAAAGCGATGCGTCGCCAACATGTTCAAGAACCCCATGAGTTGCCAAGTCTGCCATCGGGAGACCCAAGATGCCAGGGTTCGCAGCCACTGAAAGCCCTGTCGATAGGCGGCGCGCAAACCCCCCCCCGTAACGCAGCTCCCGTCAACGCTCGCGCGGGCGCTGGCTTACAGGTCGCTGGCTACCCCTGGGCAGAATGATCCTGCGTGGCTACCGTAGGGTGAGGGAGTGCTGAATCCTATTTTGCACAAACACCACGGATGAAACCCACAGCCAACCAATCTGTGCCCGCCCCCACTTTGCTAGTCGTTGGTGCGGGTCGTTTGGGCGCCCACGTCGCGGCGCTGTGGCAACGCCGCTTTCCAGGCGGGCTGGTGTTGGCCGAGACGCGGTCATCAACTCGGCATCCGGAGCTGCGTGCCCAGGGGTTGGTCGTACGCACCATCGCCGATGAGCCGCCGCCCCCGGTGAGCCATCTGCTCTTCTCGGTGCCCCCCTCCGAAATTTCCGATTACCGAGCGGCCACGCTGCGGGCGCTGTCGCTGTGGAACCGTGAAGGACGTTTTTTGTTCGTTTCCAGCGCAGCGGTCTACGCCGAGGAGCGCGGCGGCGATGTGCACGAAAACTCGGCGGTGGTGCTGAATGCCCGCACCGAACGCTTGTTGGTGGCCGAGGCTGCCGTCCGCGACGTGCGCGGCATGGTGATGCGCTTGGCTGGCCTGTACGACCATGCCCGTGGCCCCCATCGTGTCTACTTCCACACCGCAGAATCGTCGTTGCGCCCCGACGGCCTGATAAACCTGATCCACTATGATGATGCCGCTAACCTCTGCCTGGCAGCGTTGACGCTCGGACAACCGCTCACCACCTACTTGGGCTCAGACCAGGCGCCGCTCACCCGCACCGATCTGGTGGAACGCACCCGCACTTGTGGGCTGTTTGGACCCCATGAGCTAGGCGAGCCTACCCGCTTTACCGGCCAGGGTGGCCCCTTGGGAAAACGCCTGGATGGTCGCTGGAGTCGCCATGAGCTTGGTCAGACCGACTTGCCGCTGCCATTTCCGAAACGGCTCCTAAGCGACCCGAAGGCAAGCTCCAAAACGCCCTCAGAGCGCCCTGGAGACTTGTTTCGGAGTTCTGTGTTGCAATAATAACCCAATAGAAACATAGAGTTATGAACATATCTCAGAACCATCCAGTTCTGCTTACGATTATTAGGGTCACCGAGCCGCTGGTCGCCGATAACGAAAAAGCGGATAGTCTTCGCAACAGGTGACCCTTGGTTGAAGTGAACACCAAAGCTGCTGCCTTAACACCGTCTGCGACGGCGGCCCCTACCTTTGGGCTGGATGCACGCACGGCAGCGACCCGACTGCTACAAAGCGATGGCTCGACGGGTGCTCTGCGCGCGCTCGAACCAGAATTGCAGCGCCTCCTGAATGCGCCCAACGAGCGCACCGCCCTCGTGCAGCTGCTGACCCAGAATCCCCACGACCCGCGCATCGACCAACACCTGAAGCGGCTCGATACCCGTATCAAGGATGGCATTGGCTACCGCAGCCCGATGTTGAGCGTCGTGCACGAGGCTTTGGCCACGCGTCAGGCGCTACGCAGCAAGGCCAGCGCCGCCGACATTGCTGGAGCCCCCACCAAGCCCTCTGCCCCGCAAGCGATGAGCAACGTCAGCACCAGCGGTGCCCTCGCAGCTCCCCAAACTGCTGGGGCACAGGTGCGCACAGCGGCGGCGACGGTTGTGACAACGACGCCCGTCGAAGAGCGCCGGGCTGTTGTAGCCGGCGCCGAGCGTTTGACTCGTGTCTATCACCAGCAGGCGCAGTTGATGCTGAACGCGATGCTGGCTGACTCGCTGGTGGACTTCAACTGGTTCGAAGTGGGCGGCGGCCGCATCCTGCGCGATGACGCCATGCACGCCACGTTGCGGCTTACCACCGCGGTTTACACCGTGGAGCGCGACCTAAAAGCCGGCAAACTTACGGCCAACGATTTTGGCAAGAAGAGCTTCGCCGAGGTGGGTGGCGCTGAAGTTTATGGCTTGGCCATGGCGCGCCTGGCCAACAGCACCACCGACTGGGATGCCGAAACCGCAGCGATGTTGAAGTCGCCCGGGGCCAAACCGATCACCGTGATGGACCCCCAAAAGGGTCCGCTGGAGCTCACCCCCGACCACATCAGCAAGTTTTGGAAGCGCTCCGTAAATGGTGGCGCTGATATGCTGAGCGCGGCGGTGCTCTCCAAGCTGTCGCTGCCTCACACTGAAGATTGCGCGCTGGCGGTAGAGAGCTCCAAGGTCGGACAAGCTGTTCGTCAGGCTGCGGTTGCGGCTTTTGCGGCCCATGATGACAAGAGCCTCGCCATCACCCAAGCCAAAGGCTTGGTGGCCACCGTGTATGCCGCCTTTGTTGGCCCCAACAAAGCACGCGGCGAATCGGGTATGCCGCCCAATGCCTCGCAAACTGTGGTCACCTTGGCGGCGGCCACGGGCACAAGCCTCGTGCGCACCGAGCCGCTACCTAAAGGGATCACCCAAGAAGAGATCCAATCCCGGATTGCCAAGGGCAGCATCCAGGGCGTGGCGCTCACCATCGGCGTCGACGGCAGCCCGGTGCTAAACGCCGTCATTCCGCGCACGGGTCAAGAGGTCTTGGCCGCGGTTTGGCAACGCCGGAGTCAGCTTAGCTATTTGGGTGCCGACGCCCTCAAGCAGCTAGACGAGCTTGTGGCGCCGCGCAAAGCGGGCGAGGCCCCAGGCCAGCGCATCCTCGAAGCCAAAGATGCCCAATCTACCAATCTGAAAATACGCCAGCTCACCGGCACCGTTATCGAACAAACGCTTTACACAGTGGCCACCGCGCCGATTGCCGCGGCCGCACAAACAGTGACCGTGGGGCGCTTGGCGCAAGCCACCAAACTGAGCGCCGGGATGCGTGGCGCACTTACGATGGCGTCGGCACAGATTCCCCAGGCCATCGCCATCCAAGGACTACAAGCAGTCTCCACGGGCGAGTTCTCGGCCGAAGGCGTCATTCTGAACGTCGGCATGTTGGCCGCAGGGCCACTGGCGAGTCGCTTGGCCGGCACCACCACCCAGCTGTTCGGCACAGCGACGGCAACGCAACGTATCTTGGGTCAAGCCACCGCGATGGGTGTCTCGGTGACCGCGT